>JAUMYD010000013.1 GCA_030528765.1 Bacillota bacterium | reverse complement strand
TTTAGCAGGCTGTTTTTTGTCTTGTACCGTTTTCCCGATAAGCAAAACCGCCCAAAAGCAACCAAAAAACGCGGGTGCAGACCTACACCCGGCCAACACCTAACGCGAAGGGTGGAAATCTTCAATCATGGCTGTATAAGTCTTCTTGATCAAATACACCATCTGCCCCGGCTTATATTTGTCGCTATGCGCCCACAGCCAGTCGATACAAGCAGCCTTTCCCCGTCCCTCGTCACAGGTGGCAAAGTGATAGAGCGAATCCTTGTATTTGCTGATCTCGGCTTCCCCAGCTGCTGCATCTGCCTTCTCAGAGCGTTCTCTTGCCACGATCCCCACATGCTGCGGAGGCAGGATGGCTTGCACAGCCGCCCTTTCCCTGCAGAGGCCTCGGGCTTAGGCCACTCTCTTATAGCACTTCCTTTTCCCCAACAAAGTAGAAAAGCAGAGAGACAGCTCCCTGCTTTTCCTGCTTTTTATTTGAGGCTCCTGGAGATCTCAAGGGAGATGGAGTCGCTGTCGCTGGAAAGAGTTCTTTGCGGCTTGACGTTCTTCGGCCGCATCTGGGGGGCAAAGGAGGATTTTCCTTTGATCTTCCTGTTTGTTTTTCTCTTGCTTGCATTCGACTTTTTGCTGTTCATTCTCTTGATTTTCGCTCCGCTCATGGAGCCGCTGCGGACAGAGTTTGAATCAAGCTGGAAATGATCTTCTTTTTTGCCCTCCATATGCCGTGTATTCAGAATGATGCTTTTCCGTACGAATTTGGACTGACGATCCTTGCTTTCACTTTTGGTTCTGAATTTCTTTTCGAAGGTTTTGAGTGCGCCGCCATTCAGTGCCTCTTTCAGGTTTTTTTCATTTTTATTGTAAATTTCTTCGTTATTGCTAACATGCACACGCAGCTCCTCGCGAAGCAGATCAAAAGCCCGGCTATTTTTGTTGAGGAAGTCTATTCTTCCTTCTCCTCTATATTCGTTGACCTGATCAATGAATTTTTTGGTAAGCTGCCCCTCAGCAACACGATACACTACAGACTTACAGTTTTCCTCAAAGAAGTCCTTATCCTCACTGATGTTATAAATGCCCCTGTTTTTTTCGTAGCGGGAATTATTCATAGAATTATGGATGGAGCAGATCGCCTTCACCCAGTCCGGACGTGTGTAGGAGAAGCCCCCCAGTAATTCTTTGCTTCGACCGTCTTGCGATAGTTTTTCCAGGTTTTCCAAAGCCCAGCTGACAATGTGCAAGCGGGCATCCCCTATCTCTCCTTTCTGAAGGATCGCTTCCAGATAGGTAACGCCTTTCTCCAGGAGATCCCTTTCATCACTGTAGTCAGCTGGATTATTGAGGAAGGCCTTCTCCACCGCTATTTTATATGCTTCAACGCCGGAAGTACTATCCGTAAATGAGTTTTTCGTCATGGCGAAACTTAAAAAGTAGCTGGACAAATTCCCAGATACATCCTCTGCTGCCGAATATGCAGCATGCTTGTGATTCTCCGCTTCCGTCTTATTATAATTACCGGCTTTCAGGACAATATGCAAGGCAATCTGCGGAGGCAGTTCTTCAAAACGGCTGCCCGCCTGCGCTCTGGGAAAAAATTTTTGATTATTCAAAACGCTCTCACTGTAAGGTGAAGTGCTTGAAATATAGTCATCCAGCCCCTTTAATTGAGAGATCTGCATATGCAAGGATCTTTCCCCTTCCAGCATCATGGGGCTTTTATAATAGGGGATCCCCTCCTGCGCAGCCTCGTTTTCTTCAACAAATTGCCTGGCTCCACTTCCCCTGACAGTATGCTCCTCCAACCACTCTTCCAGATCAAAGGGCCGCTCCGGGGAAGCAGGGTGCAGCTTATTGATCGTTTTCCGGCCATGGACCCGCCGCCCTTCTTCCTGCCTTATGGTGTTGTTCATTACGCTTTCGACCTGGCTATAGTTTTCCCAGAGCACAACATTTTCTCTTCTGCCCCATAAAAAGCTCAGCCAATCCAGAATATAATCCAGAATGCCGGGCTTATCCACCGGGCGGGGTTCCTTCAAAGCCGCTTCTGCACGTTTATTGTCATAGCATTGAATATACAAATCGTCTTTCCAGCGGATCCCGCTCAAAGAAATAGCCTTGTCCATCTTCAGCTTATTAGCATCATCAACAGGGCAAAGATAATAAATTTCGCCTCTGCAGATCCCGTTTGCCAAAAACTCTTCCCTTGCTTGCTCCATATCATCGCTGAGGGATACCGTTTGCAGCTGACCATTTGCCGGATCAGCGCGAAAAAGCCTATAGCTTCGCCAGCTCTTATCCTCGACAATTTCATTCAGCTTCTCCAGCACAGCATCTTTCACATAATCCGGTCTTACTGCGAGCTGATCTTGGAAATCGTCAACATTTCTCAGCTCTATCTCTTGTTCGATTTCAACTGTTGTACGCAAAGATTCGTAGTGGACAAAAGTTGTACAAATCTTTTCCAAATAATTTCTTATATGATCCGGTGCCATAAAATACTTCCTTTCCGCTTTTCACGCTAAAGAAAAGCTTTTGCTTTTCCATCTCCCGAATGATAAGAGGGCTCCAACAGGTATCCAATAGATAAGACATTCATGCAACAAAAATTAGTTAAAAAACATAAACATGATAAATTAAAACACAAAAAAAAACCAAAGTAATCCTTATCTATTATATACCAAAAAGGATACCTTTGGTTTCATTTTTTTTGATTTCCCGCTTTTTTTGCAAATTTTTGTTCCGCAAACGTCCCTGAGATACGCAGCCACTTTTTTACACTGACTTTCTGCCGCCAAAGAAGGAATCCACCCGGTCGGTAGATAATTTAAACAAAAAAAGGGAGGGAACGCAATGGAACAAGCGACACGGAAAGCAAAAACTGCCGCTGAGCAGGAGCCCGCAAAAAGAAATGCTGCGGGGAAAACCCGTTTTCATCTGGAAGAGGGAGTCGGCTGCATCCGCATGGATTCCCCGGAAAACCTGAACGCCATTGATGCAGAGCTGGCTGCAGAGCTGCTGCAGCGACTGGAGGACTGCGAGAAAGATCCGGCTGTGCGTGTCATCCTGCTGCTGGGCGGAGAAAAGGCCTTCTCTGCCGGTGGGGATCTGGGCTATTTCGGCAGGCTGATCCGGGAAGAACATCTCAGCGAGATGAAGAACATCTTCACCGCCGTGGGCAGGCTGGCTCTGAAGATCAAGCAAATGGAGAAGCTGGTGATCACTGCCGTCAAAGGGGCAGCAGCCGGCGCCGGGGCGAACCTGGCGCTATCCGGGGATTTCGTCATCGCAGCGGAGAATGCAAAATTCATCCAGGCCTTCGTCAATCTGGGGCTGGCCACGGATACCGGCGGGGCCTATCTGCTCAGCAAGGCCATCGGCGCGGCCCGGGCACTGGAGCTCTGCATCAGCGGGCGGCCCCTTTCGGCAGCGGAAGCGGAGCAGCTGGGTCTGGTAAAACTGCTCTGTCCCAGGGAGGAGCTGGAGGAGCAGGCCATGGCCTTCGCGAAAAGCCTGGCCAATGGCCCCCTGCTGGCCTATGCCAACATCAAAAAACAGATCTTCGCCGCCGCCTACAGCGATTACGAGCACTACCTGAGCGAAATCGAGTTGCCCCTGCAGTGCAGCGGTGTGGAGACTGCGGATTTCAAAGAGGGGGTAATGGCCTTTCTGGAGAAGCGGAAGCCTGCCTTCCGGGGGGAATAGAGCGCAGCTCAGCGAAAAAAGCAGCAAGCGGAAGACCGCTTGCTGCTGTCTGTTTCTTCGAAGGGCAGAGCCCGGCCGGGCCTGCCCGGATCAGCTGCCGGGAAAGCCGGGAAGGAACGCTAAGTGCTCTTATCAAAAAATTTTTGCGAAGCTTCACTGTTTCTTCTCCTTTTGCTTGCAAAAAATGCGTTCTTCTGCTGCAAAATGAGGCTATCGGCGGGCCCTGTTTTTTCGGCCCTGCCGTGCATTCACAAACAATCATACAAGAAAGGTCGTTGATCTCATGAAACGGTTTCTCCCCTGCCTGCTGGCACTTGTTCTTCTGCTGGCGATATCCGGCTGTGCTTTCCCGGGGCAGACAGCAGATCCCTCCGCTCCGGAGCAGGATCCCGGCATCACCCACATTGAACTTTCCGATGCAGCCATTCTGGTGAATGGCGAGGAAGCCCCCACGGAAGCCGGAGCAGCGGTCTATACGGCCAATGACATCATCTTCTACCAGGCCGGGCAGGACTTCACCTATGGAGAAGGCACAGAAGCGGACGAACACGAGCAATCCGAAGCGGACGCCCACACCGTGGTTCATATCTGCCAGCCCGGCAGCTATTCCCTCAGCGGACAGCTCTCCCAGGGGCAGATCGCCATTGACCTGGGGAAAGAAGCGGAGGATGACCCGGAAGCGGTGGTCACGCTCATCCTGGATGGAGTGGAGATCAGCTGCAGCGTAGCGCCGGGCATCATCTTCTACAATGTCTATGAGTGCGGCAGCAAAGATGCAGAAAGCGCCACCAAGGACGTGGATACCTCCGCTGCCGGGGCCAATGTGATCATCGCCGACGGCAGCAGCAACAGCGTCAATGGCTCCTATGTGGCACGCATCTATGAATCCTATACTCTGAACGAGGAAGGCACAGAAGTTATTGACAGCGAGAAGCTGCATAAATATGACGGTGCCTTCTACTCCCGGCAATCCATGAACGTCAGCGGCGGTGAGCTTGGGACCGGCGTGCTGAACATCTACGCAGAAAACGAAGGGCTGGACAGTGAGCTGCACCTGACGATCAACGGCGGCAACATCAACATCATCTCCGGCAATGATGGCATCAACACCAACGAGGACGGACTCTCTGTGACCACCGTCAACGGCGGCCTGCTGAACATCCTGGTGGACGGCAGCACCGGCGAGGGGGATGGCATTGATTCCAACGGCTGGCTGTGCATCAATGATGGTATCGTTGTGGCCGCGGCCTGTGATCAAAGCCAGGATTCCGGCATTGACGCAGACCTTGGCATTTACATCAACGGCGGCATTCTGTTGGCCAGCGGAAATATGCTGGATCACATCGCCGGGGCTACGCAGAGCTATGTCAGCTTCTCTTTTTCCGGCCAGCAAAGCGGCGAGGAGAACTACAGCCTGAAAAATGCCGCCGGCGAAGCCGTGCTGGAGTTCGCCCCGGGGAACAGCTTCAGCTGCCTGCTCCTGAGCAGCCCCAAGCTGGAGGAAGGCATATACAGCCTGTGGCAGGGAGAGCAGCAGTATCTGGGCAGTGCTTCCCAGGGCGGCTTCCCCGGCGGCCCGATGCCGGGAGAGGTGATGGAGATCCCCGAAGGGGAGCAGCCGGAAAGGCCTGCGCCCGGGGAAATGCCACAGCCGGATGGGCTGAATAACGCGGAAGGCACAAAAATGCCCGGACCGGAATGCATGGAATTCCCCGAAATGCCCGCTCCCGATGGTATGAAGCCCGGTGAGCGCTCCGAACTGACCGAAGGCATAGACTTCCCTGAAATGCCGGCCCCCGATGGTATGAAGCCCGGTGAGCGCCCGGAGCTGCCGGAAGGCATGGAATTCCCCGAGGGCGAGATGCCCGAAGGCTTTGAGCGGCCTCAAGGCGGCTTCCCCGGTAGCGGGGGCATGGGCCAGCCCGAGGAGCTGAGCAGCGAATTTACGCTCAAAGCGGGCGAGAATCATTTCTCCTTTGTGCAGCTCCCGGAAGCAGAATAGAGCCGCTTCGGCGCAGAAAAGCAGCCGCTATACGAAAGTATAGCGGCTGCTTTTGTTTTGCGGGGAATAAGTGCCCTTCAGCAGCAATGCTCTTTTTTCTCTATTCTTTTCCTTTTTTAGCAAAAATATCATTGTAAATTTCATTGAAAAATATTGATTTCTATGCTAAAGTAAAGTATAATCTATTAAAAACAGCATAAAATAACATATATATCCTCTGTTTTTCTTCTTTTATGCTAAAAAAGGGGCAAAACTATGCCATATAAAAGCCTTGCCAAGCTTTTTCACAAAGATCCGGAGCATTATGAAGAGATCTATCAATCCCGCTTTCACCATGAGAATGCGCGGCATTTGGATTTTGCCATCGGAGATGCACCCGCCTTCTTCCTGGAAAGCAGCGAACTCATCTATCGCCTCCTTGCGATTGAGCGTACCGATAAAGAAATCCTGAAAATAGCCGCTTTGCTGCCCGATGCGGCCCTGGCGCAGTTCCAAAAACGCTGTCTGCTGGATGAAATGTTCCTCAGCAACAAAATGGAAGGCGTACACAGCAGCCGCCGGGAGCTACTGGAAAACCTGGAAAGCCCGGTTCGCCGCAATCGTTTTTATGGGCTGGTGCAAAAATACGTTTTGCTCAGCCAAAAAGAAAGCATCCCCCTGGAAAGCTGCCAGGATGTTCGCAGGCTTTATGACGAGCTGTTGTGGACAGAGATCGAATACGAGGACCCCAAAGACCTGCCGGATGGGGAAATTTTCCGCAAAGAATCCGTCTCTGTCAGCAGCGAAGTGCAAAAGGAGATTCACCGGGGACTCTATCCGGAAGCTGCAATTCGGGAGGCCATGAAAAAAGCGCTCTTCATCCTGAATGATGAAAGGATCGAAATCCTCTTCCGCATCGCCATCTTTCACTACCTATTCGGTTACATTCACCCCTTCTACAACGGAAACGGTCGCATGAGCCGCTTCATCAGCAGCTACTTCCTCTCCCGGGAATTCAGCCCGCTGCTGGCCTACCGCCTTTCCTTCACCATCAAGGAAAGCAAATCTACCTATGAAAAAGCCTTTAAGACCTGCAATGACCCCCGGAACAGGGGGGATCTCAGCCCCTTCCTCCATACCTTCCTGGGTTTTGTGGAAAAAGCAGCCTCTCAGCTGCTGGAAGCGCTGGAAAGCCGCCTGGAAAAGCTGCGCTATTACAAAAAGATTCTCCCCCTTCTGCCCCTCTATCAGGAAAAGCAGATGGATGAACTGTATGCCTATCTCCTTCAGGCAAGCCTTTTTACGGATTTCGGAATTTCCACCAAAGACCTTCTGCAGCTGCTGGAAATCAGCCACAGCACCTTGAAAAAGAGGCTGGCACCAATCATTGACTCGGGCCTGATCGAGCTGCACACGGAGGGCCGGGCAAACTACTATCAGCTGAACCTGCAAAGACTGGACGAGCTCTTCCCCCCAGGGAAAAAGCCTTTGCTCTGAAAATGATCCCCACAGAAAAAGCCGCCGGGCTACCCGGCGGCTTTGTGCTTTCCTGCGCTTCTCCTACTTCACAGCAGGGATGTAAAAGGTCATATCATTTTCATAATCCACTTCCCCGGCAAAGGGGATCGTGCATTCCGGATCCAGATACATGCCGCCGCTGTATTCCTGGGAGCAATAGGGGATCACCTCATCCCCGCCCTTGGGAACAGTCACGGAATAGCTGCGTTCCTCCTCCGTAAGGGGATCCAACACCACGGTGACGGTGCGAATCTCATCCGTCTGACTCAGGCGCAGATAAAGATTCTCCACCGCATCCGGGCGGTAAGCACCCTGATCCACGGTAACGATCTGCTGCGCGAAATCCCCGTCCGTAAAGGTTGCCACCTGGGAAAAGCTGCGAATGCAATAGTTCTCTGCATCCAGCTCGTATTCCACAGCCAGGGATTCCAGCTTCTCCCGCTCAGCCACAGAGAAAAAGTCCGCAAAGCGTTCCTTCGGCAGCAGGGTTTTCAGCCGCAGCACTTCCCCATCCTGCTGCAGCTCCAGAATTTCTTCTGCCAGGCAGGATTCCTCATCCAGCAGCAGCTGTTCATGCCAGGAATGATCCATTTCGATACCGGCATAAAGATTGCGGTAATAGACACCCTGCTCTGTATAATAATAGGAATCCTCTGTGCTGATGGCCTGGTATTCGGGGAAGCCCTCATAAACCAGCTGACGATCCACATAATATTCATAGGGCTCCACGCCATCGCTGATGGTGATCTTAATGCTTCCGTATTGCTCCAGCAGATTCTCCGTGCGGTTGGCTTCCACGATCTCCTGCATGCTGATGCCGAATTCATTCTCCGGAGCAGCGCAGGCCGCGCAGCAGAGCAAAAGCGCAAGCAGGGCAGAAAAAGCGAGAAGTTTTTTCATATTGCCTCCTTATAAAATCCCCGGAAAGCCCAGGGGCTTTCACGCAGGCAGATTTGCTAACGAACAAATTATAGCAGTTCCCTCCCCGGCTTACAAGTCTCTCCCCCGGAAGCAGGCTGAATTCTTTCTGAAAAGTCCAGCTCAACCCAGCAAAGGCAGGGCCCCGAAAAAAAAAAGCAGAGAGTCTGAAAGACTCTCTGCCTGGTCGGAGCGACACGACTTGAACGTGCGGCCTCTACCACCCCAAGGTAGCGCTCTAGCCAAACTGAGCTACGCCCCGAAACGGTGCTGTTTCATGCAGCAGAATTATTATACGTTATCTGAATCCATTTGTCAAGCCCAAAAGAGAAAAGATTCCCACTGATTCCGAAGCCGGAAAAGAGGAACTGCGGGAGAGGCCTCTCCGGGAAAAAAGGGCTGTGCGCTTCGGCCTTCCGGCCCGGGAAAGCAGCACAGGGGTGGGGAGGCCGTTCCCCCGGGCACAGCTGGCCGAAAGGCAAAAGCTGCTTTTTTACTTTGCCACTTTTGGGAAAAAACAGGATTCCGACAAAAACTGACGAAATAGATAGATAGGTATTTTTATATCATCTTTTTAATCAAAAAAACAGAATTGATTCTGCCCATAAAATATTTTTTATGAAACGAGGTACACAAATGACCTATTCCATCCTGGTTTTGAACAGTGGCTCTACCTCCACAAAGATGGCTGTCTATGCTGATCAGAAAAAGCTGCTGCAAAAAGAATATGCCCACAGCCGGGAGCTGCTGAAAAGCTACCCCTCTGTGGCAGCCCAGCTGCCCCTGCGGGAGGAGATCGCCAGGAGCTTCATCCGGGAGGAGGCAGCAGCCTTTGCCCCCTTTGACGCCATCGTGGCCCGGGGCGGCCTGCTGGGCCCCATCCACTCCGGCGGCTACATCATCAACAAATGCATGGTGGAATATCTGCGGGATATCTGCAAGGAGGAACATGCCTCCAATCTGGCAGCCTATATCGCCTTTGATCTGGCAGAGCAATACGGGATCCCCCATGCCTTCATCTACGATGGCGTCACCACCGATGAGCTGGAACCCATCGCCCGCATCAGCGGCATCCCGGATATGCCCCGCATTTCCACCACCCATGCGCTGAACATGCGGGCCACTGCCCATAAGGTGGCGCAGGAGCTGCAAAAGCCCTATAAGGAGCTGACTGTGGCCGTGGCCCATCTGGGTGGGGGCATCTCTATGAATCTGCACCACAAAGGCCGTATGGTGGATGTGGTAGGCGATGACGAGGGCCCCTTCTCCCCGGAGAGGGCCGGCGGGCAGCAGGGCATTCAGCTGATGAAATACATGGAAAAGATCCCGGATATGCACAGTAAGCTGCGGCTGATGCGGGGAAACAGCGGTTTCATCGCCTATTTCGGCAGCAATGATGCCCGGGAGGTGGAAAAGCGTATCGAAGCCGGAGATGCCCAGGCAGAGCTGGTCTTTAATGCACTGGCCCTGCAGATCGCCAAAAGCCTGGCCGGGCTGAGCGTCTTTACCTGCGGCCAGCTGGATGCCATCGTCCTCACCGGCGGGCTGGCCTACTCCCAGCGCCTGGTGGAGGAGATCCGCCGCCGCGTGGCTTTCATCGCCCCGGTGCTGATCTACCCCGGCGAAAACGAGATGGAATCCCTGGCCTTTGGCGCTTACCGCATCCTCAGCGGCGAGGAAACAGCCCGGGAATTTACTTATGAGGCATAAGCATCAGGCTCCCCTTCTCTTCTGCAAAAATCCGAACAGCAGAGCACAGCCCGGCATCGGGCATTTCCCCATCATATAAAAAACATATACGAAAGCAAGCGGAAAGCCGCTTGACAAAAGCAAAAAGCATCTATATACTGTATCAGGATAAATATGGGAAGTGTACCTTGCTGTGCTTCCCGCAAACATTCGGTTCTTCGAGCCGCCTACCTAAATGCAGGCTCTGCACATGGAAAGCGGCCACTGAGTTCGGGGGGAAACGCCCGGGCTTTCCGTTTTGAGAAGAAGGGCCTCCATACCGATCATATCCATGATCTGCGGTATGCGTGGCGGGCTCCTTCGAGTCCGCCATTTCTGTATACATAACACTTTTTATGGAGGTTTTTTGCAATGAAAAAGTTACTCGTTATCCTGCTGGCTCTGAGCATGCTCTTTGCTTTCTCTGCCTGCGGCCAGGAAGAAGTCATCGAAAACCCCGAAGTTGAAGTCGAAACTCCCGAAGTGGAAGATGAAGCCGAAGTCGAAGAAGAACAGGAAGAAGTCGCGGAAAGCGGCATCGATCTCACCATCCTCTATGAGCAGGATGACAGCATGATCAACAATTACTCCCTGCTGGCTGTGAACCCCGAAGCCCCCTTCGTGGATGCTGACGGCAATGCTGTTGCAGATGTTACCCTGAATGCTGAAGGCGCCGCCGCCCTCATCAACTGGATGCTGAGCGAAGAAGCGGCTGAGCTCACCGCCAACTTTGGTTTCGAAGATTACGACGAATACCTCTTCTACCTGAAGGAAGATCGCCCCATTTCCGAAGCGGAGATCCCCGCTGCCACCGAAGAGACCAAGGCCATCCGTCTCTCCACCACCACTTCCGTGAATGACTCCGGTCTGCTGGGCTATCTGCTGCCCTTCTTCGAAGAAGAATACGGCTACACCGTGGAAGTTTACTCCGCCGGTACCGGCAAATCCATCGCCAATGCCAAGGCCGGCAATGCTGACCTGATCCTGGTCCACTCCAAATCCCAGGAAGAAGCCTTTGTCGCTGATGGCTACAGCTATGTTCTGGAAGGCTTCGAAGCTGAACGCCTGACCTATATGTATAACTACTTCGTACTGGTTGGCCCCTCTGCCGACCCGGCCGCTGTTGCTTCCGCAGCCACTGTTAAGGATGCCTTTGCTACCATCGCTGAAGGCGAATACGCTTTCGTCTCCCGCGGCGATAACTCCGGCACCCACACCAAGGAAATCTCCCTCTGGCCCGAAGAGCTGGGCATCACCGTTGAGATGGAAAGCGTTGCCGATTACACCGGCTGGTATACCTTCTCCAACGCCGGTATGGGCGTTTGCCTGACCATGGCTGAAGAAATGGGCGCCTACATCCTCACCGATAAAGCCACCTACCTGACCTTCCGTGCCAATGACGGCGTGATCGAATAAGATCTTCGCTGTTCCCCGCTGTTAAAAAAGCTGAGACGAGAAAGTATCTGAGCCAATGAAAACAGCCTTTTTGCAAGCCATCGAGCTGATGATGTCCGGCAACGAAACCCTGCTGGGCATCATCGGCGTCACGATGAAAATGTGCTTTGCCAGCTCCCTGATCGCGCTGCTCATCGGCGTTCCTCTGGGGGTCATTCTTGCTATGGCCACATTTCCCGGGAAAAAAGCTCTGGTGGTGCTGAACCGCACCATGATCGGCATGCCCCCGGTGGTATGTGGTCTTCTTTGTTATATGCTCTTTTCCGGTGTGGGGCCCCTGCGGCACCTGCATCTGCTCTTCACGGTGGAGGGCATGATCATCGCCCAGGTGATCCTGCTGGTGCCCATCGTCATCGGGAATATGGAAACCTATATCACCGGCATTGCGGAGCCCATCCTGGAGACAGGGCGGGGCCTGCGTCTGCCCCGGGCACGCATCTTCCGCCTGGCCATGAACGAAAGCCGCTACCAGATCTGCTCCACCTATCTGATGGTCTTTGCCCGGGCCAGCGCAGAGGTGGGGGCAGTCTCCATGGTGGGGGGCGCCATCGCCTATAAGACGAATGTGATCACCACCGCCATTATGATGTATACCAATATGGGGGATTTCACCCTGGGTGTGGCCCTGGGGATCATCCTCTTGTTCTTATCCCTGATCCTCAATATCTCCGTATTCTTTATTCAGCAGAGGTGGAGCCGGTGAGAATTCAGAAGCTGCGAAAAAGCTATAACAACAAAACCGTGCTGCAGCTGGAGGATTTCTGCTTTGAAACAGACCGCATTTACGCCGTGGTGGGCACCAATGGCTGCGGGAAATCCACCTTAGCGCGAATTTTAGCCGCTGTGCTGCCTCCGGATAAGGGAAGCCTGATCCTTGGCCGGGAGAACTATCAGATCAGCTATATGCCCCAGAAAAGCTATGGCTTTCAGATGCAGGCGCTGAAGAATGTTCTGCTGCCCTGCCCCAAGGATGCTTCCCGCAGGCAGCAGGCCCTGGACTATATGCAGGCTCTGGGCATTCTGGAGCTGGCCCGGCAGCCGGGGCATCGGCTTTCCGGCGGGGAGACGGCCCGGGTGGCCCTGGCCCGCACCCTGATGAGCGGGGGGAATTTCCTCATTCTGGACGAACCCACTGCGGCAAT
Organism: Bacillota bacterium; assembly: GCA_030528765.1. Taxonomy (GTDB): domain Bacteria; phylum Bacillota; class Dehalobacteriia; order UBA4068; family UBA4068; genus RGIG3155. The sequence goes on along the minus strand of JAUMYD010000013.1, from coordinate 8,049 downwards.
GGATATGCAATCCACCCTGGCCGCAGAGAAGCTGATCCGGGAATATCAGCAGGAAAAGCACTGCCTGGTGCTGCTGGTGACCCACTCCATCAAGCAGGCGGAGCGCCTGGCGGATGAGCTGCTCTTCTTTCAGGAGGGGCAGCTGGTGGAGACCGGCCCCTGCGCGGAAGTGCTGCACAGTCCGAAGGATCCGCGGACAAGGGTCTTTCTGGATTTCTACAGCAGCACCTGATCCGCTTCCAAAACCGAAAACCTGAGCGCATCCAAAGAGGCTGCGCTCTTTTTCTGGCCGCGATTTCATTGAAGGCTGCCCTTCCCGGCGGTAAAACCGTCCCTTTCGTGAAAGAAAGGGACACCAAAGAACTTCAACGCTGGGGTGATGCTTCTAAGCTGAAGTCGGTAAAGGAAATTCTTGTCTTTGCGTGGCAGAAAAGCTGTGGGCTTGCGGCAGCCCGACCAAAAGATTGCCACGTCGTTTTGCTGGGAGATGCTGACGCATCTCCGCAGCAAAGCTTCCTCGCAATGACAGAATTCACCAAAAAGAGGTGTTTTTGACCCAGTTTCTCTAAAAAAATGGGGCATTGCTTCCCATACACAAAAGCGGCGGGGAGATCCCCGCCGCTTGGTCTCTCGCTATGAAATTCCTCAGGAGCGGGCGCAATCCGCGCTGCCGCTGCCCCGCAGCATCTCCAGGCCATGGATCAGGGCATCGATGGCGTATTCCAGATTCTCCCGCACAGCCTTGGGGCTGCCGGGCAGATTGACGATCAGCGTACGTTTGCGGATGCCTGCAGCAGCCCGGGAAAGCATGGAACGGCTGGAATACTGCAAGCTATGGATGCGCATGGCTTCCGTGATGCCGGGAACCTGCCGCTCCGTCACAGCTGCGGTGGCCTCCGGCATGCAATCCCGGGGAGAAAAGCCTGTGCCGCCGCTGGTGAGGATCAGATCAGCAGCATCTTCATCGCAGATGCGGGCCAGCTCCTGACTGAGCTGCTCCTGCTCATCCGGGAGGATGCTATAGGAAACCACCTGCAGGGCATGGGCTTCGGCAATTTCCCGGATGGCCGGGCCGGAAAGATCCTCCCGCTCGCCCCGGGCGCCCTTATCGCTGGAAACCAGAATAGCTACCCGATAAGCCGGGGGCAGCTGCACCAGCTCATCCCCCACCTGCATGGTTCCGCCCCGCAGCACCCGGCAGAAAACGCCCTCCCGGGGCATGATGCAATCCCCCATGGCCTTGAAAATGGCGCAGTGGGAATGGCATTCCTTGCCGATCTGGGTCATTTCCAGCAGGATCTCCCCGCAGGAAAAGCGGGTCCCCACCGGCAGGGTACGGAAATCAAAGCCGGTGGCCAGGATGTTCTCCCCAAAGGCGCCGTCCTCCACCTTTGCACCCCGGGCGCGGAATTCATCCACCTTCTCCTGGGAAAGCAGACTGACCTGACGGTGCCAGTTCCCGGCATGTGCATCCCCCACAATACCGTGGTTTTCCCGCAGCTCGGCCTTTTCGATGGGATGTTTCTGTGTGCCCTTCTGCTCACTGATGCAGATGGCAGTGATTTTTCCTGTTTTTTTCATATGCTAAGCCTCCAATGGCGTTCTATTCTGTTTTTCGGCATGCCTGATTCTCTTGCCATGCCCGCAGCGGGGATTTTCTCAGCCGCCGATGGCATTCATGGTATGCTCTTCCCGGGATCAGGCTTCCCGGTAAGCTCCCGGCAAGCAGGAGGGAAAGCCCCCGCCGCAAGTGCCGTTTCTCCTCTGTTTCAGGCATGCTTTGTTCTCTTGCCAAGCCCGCAGCGAAGAGCTTCTCAGCCGCCGATGGCGTTCATGGTATGCTCTTCCCGGTGCTCTGCCACTTCCTCCCCGAAGCAGTGCTGCTCCGGCTTCTGGGCCACTGTATCCCGAATCAGCTGGGCCAGCTCCTCATCAGAGGCGCCTGCACGCAGAGGCGTCAGCAGATCACAGCCGATGTCATACTGCAGGCAAAGCTTCAGGCAGCCCTCCGCAGTCAGGCGGATGCGGTTGCAGCTGGAGCAGAAGCGGTGGCTCACCGCGTCAATAAAGCCCACCGGGCGCAGCAGGCCGGGGAAGCGATAATAGACAGCAGGGCCGTTCCCCCAGTGGCCGGAATCCGGCTCCGCAGGGCCAAAGACCGCTTCCAGGCGGCGGCAGACCTCTTCCCCGGGGACAGGCTGGAATTCCCGCCCCAGACCGATGGGCATCAACTCAATGAAGCGCACATAAACCGGGAGTCGCTTCGCCAGCCCAGCCAGAGCCGGGGCTTCATCCCCGTTCAGCCCGTCCATCAGTACGGTATTCAGCTTCACCGGGCAAAAATCCCGCTCGCAGGCCGCTTCCAGAGCAGCCAGAGCCGGCGCCAGCTCCCCCCGGCGGCTCATCTGCCGGTAGCGCTGGGGGTCAAGGCTATCCAGGCTAAGATTGATCCCATCCAGACCGGCTGCTTCCAGCTGGGGCAGCAGGGGCAGCAGCTTCTGCCCGTTGGTGGTGAGCGTTACCTGCTCCACCCCGGGAAGCTGCTTCAGCTCCGCGATAAATTCCGGCGTGCCCCGTCTCACCAATGGCTCCCCGCCGGAGACCTTGAATTTCTTCACGCCCAGGCCGCTCATGATGCGGCAAAGCTGCAGCAATTCCTCAAAGCGCATGACCTTCTCATGGGAGAAGGATTCCACCCCGTGCTCCGGCATGCAATACAGGCAGCGCAGATCGCAACGGTCGGTAATGGACAAGCGCAGGTAATCGATTGTTCTTCCAAATCCGTCTATCATCATTCTGCTCGTTTAAACTCCCCACTTTTGCCGCCGCTCTTTTCCAGCAGGCGGATATTGCTGATCTCCATAGCGCGATCCACTGCCTTGACCATATCGTAGATGGTGAGCAGCGCCGCGGAAACCCCGGTGAGGGCCTCCATCTCTGCGCCGGTGCGGCCATTCACGGTGATGCAGCAGCTAGCCTCCACACCGGGCAGCTCCGGCAGGATGCGGAAATCCACGGTGCAGCCCTCCACCCCGATGGGGTGGGCCAGCGGGATCAGCTCCGGGGTGCGCTTCACAGCCATGATCCCGGCGATGCGGGCCACGCCCAGCACATCCCCTTTCTTTGCCGTGCCGCTTTCGATCAGGGCCAACGTCTCCGGCAGCATACGGATACAGCCGGCAGCCAGGGCCCGGCGGGCAGTGATCTCTTTTTCCGCCACACAGACCATATGGGCCTCCCCGGCTTCATTGAAATGATTTAATTGAGACATTCTTTCCTCCGGATATATGCTTTCTTTTCAAGGATATTTATTTCTTCTATAGAAAATTATATACGAAGCCTCTGCTCTTTGCAAGGATTGCCGCTGCAGAAGCTGATTTTATGTTACACTGTATTGAAATTCTTCTCTGAACAAATATATTTTTCGTTAAATCGGTGAGGTGCTTTTATGAAGCTATTGCAAGTCGATTCCCGGCAGGCAGCCATCAAAAAGCTGCTTTCCTGCGCCAGCCCCCTGTTTCTCCGGCGGGAGACTATCCCGCTTTCAAAGGCCTGCGGCCGTATTCTGTCACAGGATCTTTTCAGCCGGGAGGACATTCCCGGCTTCCACCGTTCCTCGGTGGATGGCTATGCGGTGCAGGCCAGCGATACGGCCGGCGCCGGGGAGAGCCTGCCCGCCTTTCTGCAGCCGGTGGGTAAGGTGGAGATGGGAAAGCCCGCAGAACTCAGTATTTCCGCTGGCCAGTGCGCCTATGTGCCCACCGGCGGCATGCTCCCCGAGGGGGCGGATGCCATGGTGATGATCGAATACTGCGAGAATTTCGGTGGGCAGATCGCCGTCTCCGCAGCGGTTTCTCCCGGGCGACATGTGGTCTATAAGGGAGAGGATCTTCCGGAAGGCAGGAAATTCCTTTCAGCAGGGAGCCGGCTGGGCCCGGCGGAGATCGGCCTGCTGGCTGCCACAGGCTGCGGGCAGGTAGAGGTCTACCGTCAGCCCAGTCTCTGTATCTTCTCCAGCGGGGATGAGCTTGTCCCCCCGGAAAGCGAACTTCAGCCCGGCCAGGTGCGGGATATCAACAGCTTTGCCGTGGCAGCTCTGGCAGAGAAACGTGGCTTCTGCCCGCAGCTGGGGGGCATTCTCCCCGATCAGGAGGAAGATATCCGCAGCGCGCTCCGGCGTGCGCTGGAAAAATATGACATTCTGGCCATCTCCGGCGGCAGCTCCCAGGGGGAAAAGGATATGACGGAGCGCATCCTGGATGAGATCGCCAGCCCCGGTGTTTTTACCCACGGACTGGCGGTGAAGCCGGGCAAGCCCACCATTCTGGGCTGGGATGAAGCCAGCTCCACCCTGCTGGTCGGCCTGCCGGGCCACCCTGTGTCCGCCATGATGGTCTTTGAATCCATCCTGGCAGAGGCCTTTCGCCTGGCGCTGGGTCTGCGTGATCAGCAAAGCATCCCCGCCCATTTGCGCTGCAACATTGCCTCTTCCCCGGGGAAGACGAGCTTCCAGCCGGTGAAGCTGCTGCAGGAAGGCGATGCGCTTTTGGCAGAGCCGGTCTTTTATAAATCCGGCCTTATCACCACGCTCACAGAGGCAGATGGCTATTGCTGCATCCCGCAGGACCAGGAAGGGCTGCCCGCCGGAGCACTGGTGGAGGTCCGCCTTTTCTGATCCCGCTGCTTCATCTTTCCATTGGCAGCGTACTTGCAGGGTATGCAGATTCCCGGCCGGCAGCAAAATAAACAGCAGACCTGCGGGGCCGTGCTGCAGCCCAGCTTTAAGACGATATTCCAGGAGGTTCCCATGAAACGCAATCTTTATCTCAGCAATACCCCGCTGGAGGAGGCAAAGGCCCTCTATCTCCAGCGCGTCGCACCCCTGATTCAAGCCCAGCCTGAAAGCATTCCCGTCATTGAGGCACTGGGACGCATCACCAGCGCACCCATCTACGCCCGCTGCTGCTCTCCCCTGTTCAACGCAGCTGCCATGGATGGCATTGCAGTTCGCGCTGCGGACACTGCCGCCGCCCGGGAAACCGCTCCTCTCAGCCTGAAGCGGGGCGAGGATTTTCTGGTGGTGGATACCGGTGATCCCATTCGCCCGCCCTATGATGCCGTCATCATGGCAGAAGATGTGACGAATGTGGATCAGGAGCATGTGCAGATCACAGCTTCTGCCGCGGCCTGGCAGCATATCCGGCCCATCGGTGAAGATATTGTGGCGGGAGAAATGCTCCTGCCCCGCCGCAGTGTGATCCGGCCCATCGATATCGGCGTTCTGCTCTCCGGCGGGATCACCCGCATCGATGTGAACCGCAGTCCCTCCGTGGCCATCATCCCCACCGGTACGGAGATCGTGGAGCCGGATGCGGAACTGAAGGAGGGGGATATCATCGAGTCCAACAGCCGCATGTTTTCTGCCATGGTGGAAGAGTTGGGCGGCAGCCCGGATCGCCTGCCCATTCTGGCGGATGACTATGAGCTGCTGAAGGAATGCATCCATCAGGCGGTGCAGACGCACGATATGGTGATCGTCAATGCAGGCTCCAGCGCAGGGACGGAGGATTTCACCGTCCACATCCTGCGTGAGCTGGGGGAAGTCATCATCCACGGCGTAGCCATCAAGCCGGGCAAACCGGTGATCCTGGCCCTGGTGGAGGGCAAGCCGGTGATCGGCCTGCCGGGCTACCCGGTCTCCGCCTATATCGGCTTCCGGGAATTCGTCAGCCCGGTGCTGCGGCTTTTCACCGGGGCACCCAGCCAGGATGAGGGACTGGAGGCAGAGGCTGTGATCTCCAAACGCCTGGTCAGCTCTTTGAAGCATCAGGAATATGTCCGGGTGAAGGTCGGCAAGGTCGGAGAGAAGCTGGTGGCCGCGCCCCTGGCCCGTGGTGCGGGGGCAGCCATGTCCCTGGTGCGGGCGGATGGCTTCTGCCTCATTCCCCGGAACAGCGAGGGTCTGGAGGCCGGGGATGAGGTGCAGCTGCGGCTTTACCGCTCTCTGAAGGAGATCGAAAATACCCTGGTGGCCATTGGCAGCCATGACCTGATCATGGATGTGCTGGCTGATCTGCTGCCGGAGCATTTCCCCGGCGTGCATCTTTCCAGCACCCACGTGGGCTCCACCGCCGGGCTGATGGCGCTGGCCCGGCAGGAAGCGCATCTCACTTCCACCCATCTGCTGGACGCGGCCACAGGCGAATACAACATCCCCTATCTACGGAAGCTTTTCCCAGATACCCCCATGGTACTGGTAAAGGGCGTGGAGCGCATCCAGGGGCTGATCGTGAAGCCGGGGAATCCGCTGAATCTACAGACGGTGCAGGATCTTTGCCGCTGCAAATATGTGAACCGGCAGCGCGGCGCCGGGACCCGTGTTTTGCTGGATTATCTGCTGCAGAAGGAGGACATTTCTCCCCAGCAGATCGATGGCTACACGCGGGAAGCAGCCACCCACATGGCAGTAGCTGCGGCGGTGCAGGCAGGGGGCGCAGATTGCGGTATGGGCGTACTTTCCGCGGCAAAAGCGCTGGGTCTGGATTTCATCCCGATCGCGCCGGAGGAATATGATTTTGCCCTGCCCGCAGCTTATCTGGATCTGCCGATGATGCAGGCCTTTTTGCAGGTGCTGCGCAGCCAGGAATTCAAAGATCGCCTGGAAGAGCTGGGCGGCTATGGCTACCAGCGCTGCGGCGAAGTGATCCGCGTAAACTAGACCGCTCGTTCTGCCATTTCGGCCAGCTGAGCAAAGTCCATCCCTGCGAATACAACAAAACCCCGCAGCCAGCGGGGTTTTTTGTGTGTCATTTGGCAGGCTCCGGCTGCTGGAGAAGAATTTTCCCAGCCCAGCGGCGGAAAGAGGACGAGCCTTTCCGCATATACTGTTCCCGCGCAAAAAGAACGCCCAGAAGCATGGGCTTCCGGGCGTTCTGAACTCTGCGAAAAACAAGGGAGAATTTCTTCTCAGAAAGCTTATTTTTTGAGAGCTTCTTTAACAGGCATATCCAAAACTTCGTCGGGCTCGATGGTGATGCGAGCAGCCTTGTTGTTCTTCCAAACATAGAGACCGAGTGCCAGACCGATGACACCGTAAACCATGAAGGTACGGAAGTATTCACCGAGAATGGCCTGACCAAACAGAGCCTGGCCGAGCTCGGGGCTCATGATGAACATGGCGTTGAACAGCAGGGTGCCGAACAGAGCCTGACCAACAGTAGCTTTGGAGACGGATGCACCGCCGACCAGGATGGCTGCAACGGAGAAGAAACCGATCTGGTTGTGTGCGCCGTAAACATTCAGAGTACCAATGTTCTGGATGTAAATCAGCTGACCCAGAGAAGCCAAAACCGTGGAGAACATCGTGGCGATGATACGAACCTTGTTAACATTGATGCCGTTGGATTCAGCAATATACTGATCCTGGCCGCAGGCGCGGAAATCCTGACCGAGCTTGGTGGTCATGATCCACTTGGTGAAGACAACCATCAGGATGATGAGGATCATAACAGCAACGGGGACGTCACGGACATCGCCCAGTTTGCCAAAGCCGAGCACAGAGTGGATAGCCAGGCCAACAATGAGGAGGCATGCCAGAGCGGCAAGACCGAATTTAACCTTGCTGGGACGGACATAGCCGTTCTTTTCAGGTTTCATGAACTGACGATAGGCGACCCAGAGCAGAGCCAGGATGCCGCCCACCAGCAGGGTCCAGTTGAAGGGGATCTGCAGGATATTATCCAGGGAGTCCTTCAGGGTACCCATATCGACGGTCATACGAACGCCGATGCCGTTGGTCATGATCATGGGATGGTTTTCGGAAACAGGGATCACGCCACCCACCAGGAAGAGGAGGATGAACTGATAGACACCGTTTGCGAAGTAACCAACGATCAGGGAAGCGATCATCTCCTGGCCTTTGGTATGGTTGTAGAGCAAGCCGACAAGCCAACCAAAGAAGGAAGCGAAGACCATGGCGATGATGGCAGCCAAGCCCATGCCGCCCAAGCCTTCCAGTGCATGATAGCGAACCAGAACGATGGCCAGCTG
>JAUMYD010000132.1 GCA_030528765.1 Bacillota bacterium | reverse complement strand
GATATAGCACAGCAAAATCCGGCTCGTCAGCTCGTGTTTTTTGGAGTGGGCTTTGAAACGACCGCCCCTCTGACGGCTGCCACGCTCAGGCGGGGAAAAGAACTGGGTCTTAAAAATTTTTATGTGCTTAGTGCACATAAAACCATGCCCCAGGTCTTAAAAACATTACTCCCTGGCTCAAAGGTAGATGCGCTGCTTTGCCCCGGTCATGTAGCCAGTATCACCGGGGAGGAATTATTCTCTTTCGTTCCCCGGGAGCTATCTTTGCCAGCAGTGATCTCCGGCTTCGAGCCTGTGGATATCCTGGAGGCTATTTTGGCCCTGCTACGCATGAAAAACGACTCTTGTGCAAAGCTGCAGAATTGCTACCCCCGTGTGGTAAGGCGGCAGGGAAATGCCTTTGCGCTTTCCATGATGAACGAAGTTTTCTCTCCCTGTGATTCGACTTGGCGTGGCTTGGGCAGGATCCCCGATAGCGGGCTGGCACTGCGGGAGGAGTATCGGGAGTTTGATGCTTCACAGCGTTTTGCCGCAGAGATTGCTGCCGGAAAAAGCTATCAGGATCACCCCGGCTGCCGCTGTGGTGCCGTGCTGCGTGGTGAAATGGAAGCGAAATCCTGCCCTCTTTTTGGCCGGATCTGCACGCCGCTGAACCCCTGCGGGGCCTGCATGGTTTCTGCTGAGGGTGCCTGCGCAGCAGCATATAAGTATGGGAGGATGTAAATATGGAGCTTAAAGAAGAATTCATAAGTCTGGCTCACGGCGGCGGCGGGAGGCTTTATCAGGAGCTGGTCCATGATGTTTTTTTGCCTGCTTTTGATAATGCCTATTTGCGGCAGCTGAATGATTCCGCGATCTGCCCGGTCAGCGCCTCCGCTTTGGCCATGACAACCGATGGCTATGTTGTGCATCCACGTTTTTTTCCTGGCGGGGATATCGGACGGCTGGCCGTTTGTGGCACCGTAAATGATCTGTGCATGAGTGGAGCAAAGCCTGTTTATTTGAGTGTCAGCATGATCCTGGAGGCAGGGCTGCCCATTTCAGAGCTGCGCCTGATTTGTAGTTCCATGGCTCAGGCTGCAAAAGAAGCAGGGGTCTTTTTAGTCACCGGTGATACCAAAGTGGTGGAAAAGGGCCGGGGAGATGGTATTTATATCAGCACGGCCGGAGTTGGTCTCTTTCCTGATGGAAAGGATGCCTACCCGCAAAAGATTCAGGCCGGGGATCGTATTCTGATTTCCGGAGAAATCGGCAATCATGGGCTTTGTATTCTTGCGGCCCGGGAAGAACTAGGCTTTGATCCAGCCATAGAAAGTGATGTTGCACCTCTGCATTCCCTAGCTGAAGCACTGCAGGAGGGTCTTCCGGATATCCATGCCATGCGGGATCCTACCAGAGGCGGCGTGGCTTCTGTGGTTAATGAATGGGCGGGGGATGGACTTTCTATAGAAATAGATGAGGAAAATCTCCCTGTTTCTTCAGCTGTTGCCGCGGCTTCCAACATTTTGGGGATGGATCCCCTCTATGTGGCAAATGAGGGTAAATTGCTGCTGGCTCTTCCGGAAAAGGATTGCGAAGCTGCTTTGAAGATATTCCATGCTCACCCGCTTGGGAAAAATGCTGCCTGCATTGGCCGGGTGATCGAAGATGGAAGAGCTTTGTCCTGCGTTAGAAGTCCTTATGGCACGCAGAGACTTTTGGATCTGCCATATGCAGAGCAGTTGCCCAGGATATGTTAAGTCAAAAAAACCTTAGCTTGTTTCATGTCGTTTTTATTTTGCTTTTGTGCTTTCACTTGACCATTAGGAAATACTACGATAAAATATTGATTTAGGATGATTTTACTGTAATCCGCTTTTACTATATTCTTTTATTTTTAAGGAGAAAATCTATGGCAAGTCCCGGAATTCTTCTGATCTGCATTGCAGTACCCTTGCTGGGTTCATTTTTGATGCCATTATTTGGCCGAATCAATGCTGCTTTGCGGAACATCATGGCACTGGTTTTTGTTTTGTTCGCCCTTGTTGCCTCCGGGCTGATGCTGCCGGGGGTAATTCAGGATGCACCCCTGAGCATCCAAATGGATTTGCCACTGGGCTTCAGTTTCGGCTTTCTGGCCGATGGGCTTGCCGTCTTTATGGCTTTGACCGCTTCTTTGGTTGCGGCCATTATTGTGTTCTATTCCTTTGGTTATATGGAGCACTATGAAAACCAAAACGAATATTACATGATGGTGGTTCTTTTTATCGGCGCAATGATGGGGCTGGTGTATTCTACAAATCTGATTTTCATCTATATGTTTTGGGAGATTTCAGCAATTTGCTGCTGGCGCCTGATTGGTTTTTACAGAACAGAGCAGGTGGTTTTGCGAGCGAATAAGGCTTTCCTGATCACCGTTGGTGGCGCGCTGCTGATGCTCATCGGTTTTATCGGCATTTATATTCAAACGGGTACCTTTGACCTCCTGGAACTGCAGGGTCGCGGTATAGATAGCTGGATTTTGATTCTGATCCTTTTTGGCGTTTTGTCCAAATCTGCCACTTTACCTTTACACAGCTGGTTGCCGGATGCCGGTGTTGCGCCGTCTCCGGTCACCTCTCTTTTGCATGCCGCCGTCTTAGTTAAAATCGGCGTATATGTTTTTGCCCGTCTCTTCCTGATAAATTTCCAGATGGAGATTGATTGGCAGACAATAATTCCTACGATCGCAGCGATCTCTGCTTTGGTCTCCGGCGGGGCTGCTATCGTGGAAAATGATATAAAAAGAATTATTGCGTATTCTACCGTCAGCCAGTTAGCCTTTATTCTGCTGGGCCTTTCCTGCGGAAATATGATAGGTGCAGCCGGAGGGCTGATGTATATTCTTATGCATTCCCTGGCAAAGGCTGGCCTATTCCTCTGTGCCGGAGTCGTGGAGCACAGCACCCACACGAAGGATATTCGGCAGATGGGCGGTTTGGTAAAACGCCTTCCCATCACCGCTGTGGCCTTTGCCCTCTGCGCTTTTTCCGTGGCTGGTATCCCTCCTTTTGGCGGATTTTTTGCCAAATACTTGGTGATAGCTGGTGCATTTGAAACCGGAATTCCCTGGCTGGCCATCGTTTTTGTTCTGGGCGCCGTGATGACCGTAGTCTATCTAATCCGCGTTTTTGTGAAAGTCTTTTTTGGTAAGCTTACGCATCCGGATCTGAAGGAAGGCTCTTGGGAAATGGTGGTTGCTGTTGCTATTCTGGGTATTCTTTCCTTGGCTATCGGTATTTTCATCAATGTTCCCAGCGGTCTGATCAATCTGATCGTTGATTCTATTGGGAGGTGGTAATATGCTGGATTTGATTGCCTCTTTTATCAGCTCCGGCCTGGGTGCAAATCTTCTATATACGATGATCGTTATCCCTTCGGTTCTGGCTTTGGTGATTCTGCTTATCCCGAAGCGGGGAGAGCTGCTTAGAAGTGCGCTTTTTTTGGGAGCCCTGCTTCTAAATGCTGCGCTTTCCTTGGGCCTGCTTCGTTTGGATGATATGAAGCTTTACCTGCCTTGGGCCGGCGGGGAAGTGGGGATCAATTTCGCCCTGCGCGTTTATAATTTTTCCCAGCAGGTCATCGTTATCGTGGCCTTTATCGCCGATTTGGTTGGGCTTTATGCGCTCTCTTATCTGCGGAAAAAGGATTACAGCCCCGGCTTTCTTTTCTACTATTTGATCACCTTGGCTTTGGTAAACGGCAGCCTACTGGCAAACAACCTGGTGGTTATGCTCTTTTTCTGGGAAGCGCTGCTTGCTGTGCTTTTCGGAATGCTGATTTTGGGGAATGAAACGGATCCCAAGGCCGCGGTAAAAGCTCTGGTACTGAACGGGATCGCTGATCTTCTTCTGATGCTGGGCATCATTATCACCTGCTATCTTGCAGGGACTCCCTTGATGAGTGAAATGAAACCCATTGCTCTGGATAGCGAAATCGCAGTTTTGGGCTTTGTCTGTATGATGCTTGGTGCTTTGGGGAAAGCGGGTGCCATGCCCTTTCACAGCTGGATTCCGGATGCGGCAAAAGCGGCACCTTTGCCCTTTATGGCGATCATGCCCGGCGCACTGGAAAAGCTTCTTGGCACATATCTGATGATTCGGGTTTGTTTTGATTTCTACAGCCTGCAACCAGGTTCTGCCATGAGCCAGCTGATTATGATTATCGGCGCGATAACACTGGTCTTGGGCGGTGCAATGGCTCTCATTCAAAAAGAAATGAAAAAACTCCTTTCTTTCCATGCCATCAGCCAGGTAGGCTATATTGTTTTGGCCGTGGGAACAGCACTGCCGGTTGGCTTCGTTGGGGCGCTCTTCCATATGGTAAACAATGCGCTTTTTAAATCCAGCCTCTTTCTGAGCGCAGGGATAATTGAAACCCGCACGGGCACCACTGATCTTCGTAAGATCGGCGGACTGGGGCGTTTCATGCCGCTTACTGCCATCGCCACCATTGTATGTGCGCTTTCGATCGCTGGGGTTCCCCCTTTCAACGGCTTTTTCTCCAAAGAACTGATCTTTGATGCGGCGCTGGAAAGCAACATAGGATTCTATATTGCAGCGCTGCTTGGTGCTTTTATGACAGCAGCCTCCTTCCTGAAATTCTGCCATGCTGCTTTTTTCGGCCCCGTGAAGCTTCCGGAATCTGTCAGCAGGGAAGAGGTAAAAGAGGCCCCCGGGGCAATGTTGCTGCCTGTTTTGGTGCTGTCCGCATCCTGCCTGGTCTTTGGTGTGTATAATAAATTCCCGCTTTCTTATCTGCAGGCTTTGTTTGGGGATTTCACTGCAGGCGCGGATTTCTCCGGTTGGCCGCATTCCATGACGCTTGTGCTTATTTCTCTGGCTGTCCTTTTGCTTGCTCTTCTGAATCACGTTATCGGCTATCGTGTTACCGGCGAAGGCGTAAAAGCAGTGGATCACATTCATTATGCGCCTGTTCTGCGTACATTATATGACCTAGCGGAGAAACATTATTTTGATCCTTACAACATTTCCATGGCTGCAATCAAGCTTTTGGCGTGGATCTGCCTTGCCTTTGATCACTGTGTAAACTGGATTTACGATGTATTCTTCGTGCGCATCGTCAATTTTGTTTCCTCAGCTCTACATGTGTTTAACAGTGGCAGTACCCGCTTATATATGGCCTGGGCTTTCTCGGGAGTTGCTTTTCTGATCCTGCTGTTCATGATGCTGCATTAAGGAGGGGTGAGAATGCCTGGTGAATTTTCTTTGTTAGTTTATACTTTCTTAGGTTTGCCTCTCGCAGTGCTTGTGCTTTTTAACCTGTTGGGCAGACGCTTGGTTCTTAAGTTTTATATTCCCGTTGGGATTGTTACCTGCCTGGTGCAGATGTTCAGCTCTGTGGTCTCT
>JAUMYD010000131.1 GCA_030528765.1 Bacillota bacterium | reverse complement strand
ATCAGCCCCAAGCTGCGCCCAATGGGAAGCGACACATTTCCGGCGGCATCCAGAAAGAGCGCACCCAGTGCAGCCAAGGCACCGATCCCCCATCATTGGTGACACAATCCCCAAGGCAATATATACGCTTCGAAGTCCTTGGCTGATTACATGACGAAACAGCTGCCCCAGACCCAAGGAGGAGCTGTTATATGGATTCAGCTCCGCACTGTCCACCCGAGAAAAACCGAGCACAGCTGCTGCTTCGATCAAAGCACTGTTTTCATCCAGAACCAGGTAGTCTCCGATGATCTCCCGTCCCAGCGGATCCAGGCTAACGGCCTGCACACGCTGAAAAGCAGCGTAGTGCTGAAGAACATCCATCGTGTCTTCTCCCCCATCTGCCATGAGAAGGCTCAGAACCGCTCTTCGGCAGCTTGAAAGGCATCAAATCTGCCCTTGAATGCAGCAGGTGCACAAATAATTTTCATTTTTACCTCATAAATACTGCCGTTTCCTGCCCAGCAAAAAAGAGCATGAAATCGATTCCATATACTAGCAGCAGACTTTCCAAATCATAGCACCAAAGCGAATAAAAGTAAAACAAGAGCAGCGGCTTCTGCGCGTACAGGGGACTTGCTGTTCTTATTATTTTTTCATGTTCACATCCAGTTCTGACAATCTTTCTTTCTGCGAGACAACATTAGAGAAAACGGCCTTTGTTTTTTGAAAAAGCCTTCACGACACAGAGGAAAGCGCAGAGAGCGAAGGCATGTAAAAGGCAGCTCAAAAATGGATCAAAGCAGTTCCATAAGCTGCCCTGCCTCCTCCGCATTTACTTCCTCAAGCAGGTGGTGGATGCATTCCACCACTTTGCTGATTTCTTCCGCATTGCTGTCATAGCTGTTTTCCAGATAATCCTGGATTCGTCCGGCGCAGAATTTTTTTAATTCCGGATTCCGGCAGATCTGCAAAAACTGCTGTACATTGGAAAAGGAAAGATCTGGATGTAAAATATCAATTTTTTGCAGAGCGTAGACCAAAATACAGTCCAGCCGGTTTCGGGAAGTAAGACCTTTCATATGGGCCAACTCCAGCATTATGTCCAAGCTGTCCGGCCGCATATCCAACTGCAAACCCAAAGCAATGAGCTTTTCCCGCCGCGGGACCTCTTCCTGCTGATAGAGACGGGAGAGCATCTTCTCAAAATGGGGCGGCAGCCCAATGGCTTCGGCCCAAGTATGTAGACTGAAGGATCGCCCTTCAATAATAGCCAATTCCCACTGGCGCATGTGCAAGAATTCCCGGACATATTGGCTCAGCCTGCTTCGCTGCAGATCAAACAGCTCCTGTCTCTCCTGAATGAAACCCAAAAAATGCCTTTCTCCATATAGTTTCTGTTCTCCACCCGGGACACGAAAAGCTTCTTCTCCTCTCTTCTCCCCTGTTTCTGCTTCAGAACATCGCTGATACAAAGAAAGCGCATCCCAATAAGAGCCGGCTTTCTGCAGCGTAAAGATGCAAGCCGCATCAAATAGATCATTTGCCTGCAGTTCATGGTAGCCGCCGCAGCAAAGCAGCATCTGGTTTAATTCCACTTCGCTCATGCCCAAGCCGAAGGCGATCCTGATATAAGCATCCCTGCTTCTGGGCAAACCTCCTGAAACACACCACTTTTTCAGGGTATCCTTTTCGATCCCGCAGCTCTCCGCAAAGCGATCATAGCTCAGACCACTCTCGTCCAGAGCAACATTTAGAAAGCTTTTCCAATTCAGATGAAACTGCGCATAGGAACGAAGGATTTCCCCAAGAGCCTCCGCATCTCCCTTGTACGCCGTTTCTCCGATCATATATTCTGCATTCAGGCTTTGCTCGTTCATCTTACTTCATCCTATTCGCATACAAAACCGCTCTTTTTCTTTTCAACAAGTGCAAACACAGGCAAACCATTCGCGGAGTACTTTCCCTGCATGGCTCTGCTGGATCATCTCCTGCTTGCTGATGACCGGGAAAGCAGTGGCCTTTTCCAACGACAAAAAGCTTTCCGTCCCACGGTGAGATTCCGCGACAGGCGCTCAGCCGCAGATAAATTCCCCTGGCAGAATCAGCAAAGGAGTCACCGCCAGGAAGATTTCTTCTTTTGATGATGTCTACCTTCCAAAGAGAAACGCATCTCGTATGCAGAAGAAAAACGCTTTCCCGGGGCAAAGGAAAGGGCCTTTAAAACTGTTTTTTTCAGTCTTCTGCTGCCATTCTTTGGCGCGATAACAGCTTCCCCTCTATGCCGTTTGCGTATAGCCTCCTCGCGCTGGCTATAAGTAGAATCCCCATGAATGAAAGGCAAAAAATTCTCATTCAGGAGCTGATAAAGCACCAGCCCCAAAGAGTAAAAATCGGCCCGCTGATCATATTCATCACGCAAAAGCTCCGGTGCAACATAGGCCGCAGCGCCAGCCATTGTCTTAAAAATTTCACTCTTTCTTTGGGCTGCGCTACTGTCAAAGCCCCCCAGAAGACAGCGTCCGTCTTCACGCAGGTAGATGTTTGCGGGCTTGATATCCAGATGCATGATCCCTTTTCCGTGTGCAGCTGAAAGAGCTGCGCAGATTTGCCGTCCCAGATCGACCACTTCTTTTTCGCTAAAGCTGCGCCCTTCCCGGATCTCATCGCTCAGGCAGCGCAAATAATCCATGCGGATCAGCACATCGTAGCCATATACCTTTCCGGAAGAGTCCACGCAGGGATAAAAAGCATCCCCCCGGTAGCTGACAATATACGGACTGCCCTGCAGAAGCTCCATGCATTCGATCTCATTTATAGCCGACGAAAGAAAGGCATCCTGCTCTTCCGTTGTTCCCTGCATATGCAGCAGCTTTACAATGGAGCGCAAAGGCTTATCCAGGCGCTGCCGACTAATCTCATAAACAGCGGAAGCATCGCCGGAATAAAGACGTTCTTCCAGCCTCCACTGGCCCCACAAGGGTTCATAGGATTGCAAGCGTTCCTCCAGATCCTGCATACGTGCGCTCCTTCCTCACTATTTTTGATGCTATAATAATATACTGCCCGCCTGCTCTCTGTAAAGATTTTTATTGTCGGTTTTTGCGGAGGGACGAAAAAAAGCTGAAATATTTCAGAGCAGCGCAAAAAATGCTTCAGAAAAAAGATCAGGAAATCACAAAAGGGCACAACCAATGCTTGGTCGTGCCCATAATCTGCGTTATTTCTTTTCCAATTTCTGAAGCAAAGCGGCAAATGCAAACAGATCCATCTCCTCGGCCCGGATCCCCGGCTTCAAGCCGCAAGCTTCAATAAGCGGCAGCAGATCGGCCCGGCTGAAGCGCCGGCCATCTGATCGCTGGTAAAAAGCAGTCAATGTGTTCACCAGCTGTTTTCGGCGCTGTGAGAAAGCTGCATCGATTAAATGCAGTAAGGCATCCGGCGCAGCATCCACTGGCGGTTCCTCCCGCCGACGCAGCTGGATCACTGCCGAACGTACAGATGGCTGGGGATAAAACGCTTCCGGTGGAACATCAAACAGCAGTTCCGCTTCCGCACAATACTGCGTTAAAAGGGTAAGCGGGCCATTCTCCCGGCCGCTGCCTGCGCAAATGCGCTGAGCTGCCTCTTTCTGCAGCATGAGCGTTGCCCTTTCCCAGGGCCCCCCATGCAAAAGAAGCTTCTTCATCATAGGGCTGGTAATATTATAGGGCAGATTTGCCACCAAATGATAGGCAGAAATCCCCTCCTCCGCACAGTAAGCGGAGAAATCAAAATCCAGTGCATCCAGGCAAAGCAGCTTCACATGGGGTTCAAAAGTGAAAAGATCCTGCAGCCGCGCAGCAAAGGCATCTTCAATCTCCAGCAGCAGGCAAGGGGCCCCTATTTCTGCCAGCTTTTGAGAGAGGACCCCCAACCCAGGCCCAATCTCAATAACATAGTCTTCGGGAGAGAGTCTGGTGGCCGCAATAATCTGCTCCACAACACTATCATTGATCAAAAAATTCTGTCCCCGCAGGCGATGAGGATGAACAGACATCCCCTGGAGAATTTGTTTTATCATTATATTGTCGTACATATTAATCCGCCAGAATGTAGATGACCACATCTCTGCGGCCCCAATTGATGCACTCCTGCTCCGTATCCATGTAGAGATCAATGATATTCCCTTTGATAGCCCCGCCCGTATCTTCGGCTGTTGCAAAGCCATAGCCAACCACATAGACCTTTGTTCCCAGAGGAATCACGCTGGGATCCACTGCGATCGTCCCTCGTTTTGGCCAAGTTCCGGTATAGGTCGTATTCCCGGTCCAGGTGTAGGCCGTCGTTTCGATCTCATACTGTTCTTTATAGTAGAAGCTGGCACCATCCTCCGTCTCCGCAGTATGCAAAACCGGGTTTCCTTCTGCATCCACTGCAGCCTGGACCGCAGTGGTGGAAGGCCCAACACCCACCACTCTGGATTCCGGCTCACGAATCACCTCAGAGCTGAGCTCTTTTCTGCTGATCTCCACACCATTTTCATAGGTAACTTCGTAAACGCATTTCCGGGCACCCTTCCGCCCCTCGGAAACCACAGTGGAGCTTCCCGGCGCAAGGTAGGTTCTTTCCTGTTGAACCTCTGATTGCTCAATAGGCTCTTCCACGGTAACCGTCTCAATCCGAATCCGGTTAACCGTAATTTCGGTAGCCTCATAAATATACTGCAGCATCGGCATGGAAACCGTATCATTAGGCCCAAGCTCCACGCCCACTTTTTCCAATGCATCCCGAACTGTGATCGGTTGGCTCTCCAAACTGAAAGTTTCCCCATCAACCAGAATAGAAATCGGGACACTTAAACGCAGCCAAACTACCATGCCATCGTACAGCGGCTGATCCAGCTCCTGCCCCAGGTAATCCGTTTCATCCAGCAAAATTCTTTGCTCATTCAGCAATTCTTCAATGGTAGAAGCATTGGTAAGAATCTCCTGAGGTGTGCTGTTGATATTCATTACCACATGGAGGGCAGTCAGCTCATCCACCGCAACCGTCCCCATGGAAAACTTGCCTCCATAAACTCCCAGCCCCACACCGCAAAGCAAAAGAAGCAAGGTAAAGGCAAGCAAAAATTTATGCACAGAGAAGCTCTTCTTTGTCTTTTCCTTCTTTTTTTCTGCAGCCTGGGTAGAGATACCATGGTAGATCGGCTTGTTCTCAACGATTTGCGCCTGATCAAGCTGATTCAAATCCTGCTTATTCAGATTACCTCTAAATTTAACCATGGAGCCTCCATGAAAGATTCAAAGAAAAATGTCAAACATAATCTTTCTCATTATAATTTAATTCCATTAAAAGGTCAAGCGAGCAGCCAAAATATCCAAATTCTCACTTGTAGGTGATACAATGATGTGTGACAAATAGAAAAAAGAATAGTGAATAG
>JAUMYD010000130.1 GCA_030528765.1 Bacillota bacterium | reverse complement strand
CAGCTCCATATCGGCTTTGCTGTAGGAAGGGGAGAAACTGAGTTCGATTTCTTCCGCATAAATGGGGATGCTGCTGCTCATGTTGTTGCGAATGCTGATCTCTTCCTCGTTTACAAGGATCTCTGCCAGAGTGGCATCGGATTTGCTTGAGGCAGCCAGGGCCGGCACGGTTGAAAAGACCAGGGTCAGGCAAACCAGTAAAAACAATAGAGACTTTTTCATTAAAACAAACCTCCTTATATAAGTGTATGTTGTTTGCTGTTTATTTAGTTTATAATATACTAATATACATTATAGCATAAAACAAAGAAAAGGGAAGCCCTATAGGGAGAATCTTTTCTGATTTCTGAGACGGAGGAAATTCGCTTTTTGTTTCAAAAAGCCCGCCGGGAATTTCGGAAAAAAAGCTTGCAAGGCTGCTTTTGATATGATATACTGTTTTGCGTGTGTGTTAAGGATCGGTCCGCTGCCGTATCTTGCAAAGCCATTGCTTTGCTGCTCCCATTCCGGGGAACGGGAATGAACGATCGACGAATAAGGAGGATATAAAATGACCAACATTATCGACATTCTTGAACAGGAACAGCTGAAACAGGATGTTCCGGCTCTTCGTCCTGGTGATACCGTTCAGGTTCACGTAAAGGTTATTGAAGGCACCCGTGAGCGTATTCAGGTTTTTGAAGGCGTCGTGATTAAGATCAAAGGCGGCGGCATCCGGGAAACCTTTACCGTTCGCCGCGTAGCTTACGGTGTTGGCGTGGAACGTACTTTCCCGCTGCATTCCCCCCGCATTGACAAGATCGTTGTCAAACGTCATGGTAAGGTTCGCCGGGCCAAGCTCTATTACCTGCGCAAACTTACTGGTAAGGCTGCCCGTATTAAAGAAGTACGTCGCTAATCATACAAAAAGAGGGCTTAGACCCTCTTTTTTGTATTTACCAGGGTCTTGGAATATGTTATAATAAGCTCGTGAGACATATCGTTTAATAATGATGGAGGAATGTATATCATGATTAACGTCAATGATTTTAAAACTGGTGTTTCCGTAGAGATCGACGGCGATGCTTATGTTGTTGTGGATTTTCAGCATGTTAAGCCCGGTAAGGGTGCTGCTTTCGTCCGCACCAAGCTGCGCAATGCCCGCACCGGCTCTGTGGTGGAGCAGACCTTTAATGCAGGCGTGAAGATGCCCAAAGCACATCTGGATCGCCGCGAAATGGAATATCTTTATCACGATGGGGAATTCTATGTCGTGATGGATGTGGAAACCTACGACCAAATGCAGCTGAGCGAAGCGCAGATGGGCGATAACAAGAATTTCCTGAAAGAAAATATGCACCTTTCCGTGCTCTCCTATAAAGGCAATGTGATCGGCGTGGATCTTCCCGGCAATGTGGAGCTGGAAGTTATCGATACCGAGCCCGGCATCAAAGGCGATACCGCTTCCGGCGGCAATAAGCCCGCCACTCTGGAAACCGGTGCGGTGGTTCGTGTGCCTTTCTTCATTAACGTTGGTGACCGTATTAAGGTCAATACTTCCACCGGCGATTATATCGAACGTTGCAAGAACTGATCTGTGGTTTCCTTTGTTGCTTTGTTGGTAAACAGGTTATCCTGTTCCAAAATAAAAAATTGTAAAGGGGGGCTTGCACATGAAAGACGTGCTCAAGCAAGTAGCTTACCTTCAGGGACTGGCCGATGGCATGGAGCTGGAAGATAGCAAAGAAGGACGTGTCATCAGCGAGATGCTCAACCTGCTGGAAGATATGGCCGACTATATCGGCTTCCTGCGGGAACAGCAGGAGGATATGGAAGATTATATGGAAAGCATTGACAGCGATCTCTCTGATCTGGAAGATGAGATTTACGGAGATGAGGAATGTTGCTGCTGCGATGAAGACTGCGATGGCGAGGACATGATCGATGTGGAATGCCCTAACTGCCATGAGATCGTCTGCTTTGATGCCGATATCCTGGAAGATGAAGATCTGGTGGAAGTAACCTGCCCGGTTTGCAATGCCGTGGTCTACACCAATGATGAAGAGATCGAATTCATTGATGAGGAAGAGGCTGACAAAGAAGAAGAATAAAAGAAAAGCTTCAACAATCTTCTGTAGTCTAATTACCGCCTTGCGCCAATAAGATTAACTATCTTATTGGACAAGGCGGTTTTTCTTATGTCTGCAAAACTTCCTTTAAAACAGGTTCTGGATTATCTGCCCCCTTCTCTTAGAAAAGATCTGCAGGGCCTGCCCGCCGAGCAGGCTGCTCTTCTGGAGGAGATCCGCATCAAGGCTGAATGCCCGCTGCTGCTGCGCTTTCATCAGGAGGAGGCGTTTCTGCAGCCGGATGGGAGCCTCAGCCGGGAGCCGGGCCTGCAGCCACGGCTGGTTTCCGGGGATGAGTTGAATCGAATCATGCTGCTGCTTTCTGACTCTTCTTTTTATGCATTGGAGGAGGAGCTGCGCCGGGGCTACATCACACTGCCGGGTGGGCATCGCGCCGGGCTGGTGGGGCGGGCTGTTCTGGAGAAGGGCTGCATCCGCACCATGAAGGATATTTCTTCTGTAAATCTCCGCCTGGCCAGGCCGGTGCCGGGTGCTGCCCGGGAGCTGCTGCCCCAGCTTCTGGACGGGCAGGGCTCTCCCTGTCAAAGCCTGATCGTGTCCCCGCCCCGGGCCGGAAAAACAACGCTGCTGCGGGATCTGACCCGGATGCTTTCCGATGGAGAAGGGGTGGAAGCCCTGCGTGTGGGGCTGGTGGATGAGCGCTCAGAGCTGGCTGCCATGCGGAAAGGACAGGCGCAGCTGCCAGTGGGCCTGCGGACAGATGTGCTGGATGGCTGCCCGAAGGCAGAGGGCCTGCTGCTGATGCTGCGCTCCATGAGTCCCCAGCTGCTGGTCTGTGATGAGCTGGGCAGGGAAGAGGATGTGGAGGCCCTGCGGGAAGCTGCCCGGGCCGGGGTAAAGCTCATTGCCAGTGCCCATGGCCGGGACGAGCGGGAGCTGCTGGCTCGACCCGTGCTTTCCCGCCTGCTGAAGGAGAATTGCTTTGAGCGCATCGTGATCCTGAGCCGCCGCCTTGGGCCGGGAACCATCGAAAGGGTGATCCGCTTGTGATGAGGATTCTTGGTGCAGTGATGATCCTTCTTTCCGGCGGCATTGCCGGGCTGTGGGCCGTGAAGCGGCTGAAAGCCCGGGTGCAGCTGCTTCTGGGTCTGCAGCAGGGGCTGCTCGCTCTGGAAAAGGAGATCTCTTATTCTGTCACTGCTATGGGGGAAGCCCTGGAAAAATCAGCGGCCGCAGCCGGAAGCGCAGGCAGCTTTTTTCGTCGGGCCGGGAAATTGCTTTCCGGGGCCCATGGCCTCAGTGCTGAAGAGGCTTGGAGCAGAGCGCTGGAGGAGGAAGCTCTGGATGCAGAGCTGCGGGGGCTTCTTTCCCTGCCTGCAGCCGGCTTGGGGCTAAGTGACAAGGAGACACAGGTTCGCCAGCTGGAGCTTTGCCGGGAACGGCTGCTGGCCGCAGAGAAGGAAGCGAAGGCTGGGGAGGAACGCTATGGCAGGCTCTATCAGGCGATGGGCTGGGGCGGGGCTGCTGTTTTGGTGCTTTTCCTTCTGTGAAAGGAGGCAGAGGATGGAGGACGTTTCGATCATCTTTTTTCTGATGGCCCTGGCCATTGCAGTGACCATTTTACATACTTTTTTAAAGCAGGCCGGGCGGGATGAATATGCCTACCTTGCTGTCATCGCCGGCCTGGCTTTGGCTTTGGTGCGGGTGCTTCCACTTTTACGAAATTTGTTTGATGGTGTGCAAGAGGTGTTTAATCTTTATGGATAGGAGGGCGCTGCATGGGAGATTTTTCTCTGCTTTCCTTGATAGGGATCGCCTTGACTGCTGCCCTGGTTGCGGTTTTTCTGAAGGACAGCCGCCTTCCTGTGCTTGCCCTGCTGGTTTCTCTGGCAGCGGGGGCGTTGATCCTCCTGCGGCTGCTGCCGGCTTTCTCCACTCTTTGGGAAAGCTTCTTTCGCCTGGGGGAGCGGGCCGGGATGGATTCCTATCATCTGGAGCTTCTGCTGAAAATCATGGCCATGGCCTACCTGAGCGAGTTCGGGGCGCAGCTTTGCCGGGATGCAGGACAGGGTGCTACCGCTCTGAAGGTGGAAATGGCGGCAAAGCTGGGTATCCTGCTTTTGGCTTTGCCCATCCTGGGGGCACTCATGTCCTCTGTTTTGTCCTTGCTGCCCTGATCCTATTTTTTTTCAGCCCAAGGGCTTTGGCCTCGGAAGATATTCTGGAAAAGCACCTGGATCACAGCGCCTTTGAGGATGTTCTCGAAAATATGGACAAACTTCTGGAAGAAGCGGAAAGCGAGCTTTCTCTTTCCCGGCTTTGGCAGGATTACCGGGCAGGGGAGCGTTCTCTGGATGTTTCTCTGCTCTGGGACGGTCTCTGCAGTCTTTTTTTCGTGATCTGCGCAGCTCCACCGGGCTTCTTTGCCAGCTGCTGGCTTTATCCATCCTTTCTTCGCTGCTGGCAAACCTGCAAAACAGCGGTGTGCAGGGGGAGGTCGCTCAGCTCAGCCGCTGGGTGCTTTATGTTCTTCTGCTCAGCCTGGCCTTGCTGGCCTGGAAGCCTGCAGTGCAGAGTTCGCGGGAGACAGTGGGTTTTCTGCGGGATCTTCTTTTGGCTTCACTGCCGATTCTGCTGCCTTTGCTGGCATCTTTGGGTGCGGTTTCCACAGTGGGCAGCCTAAGCCCCCTGCTTTTTGCCGGGATCGAGCTGCTGACAGGTCTTCTGGGCAGCATAGTTTTCCCATTGGTCTATCTTTCCGCAGTGCTGCGCCTTTTGGGTTCGGTGGGCAGCCCCTTCTCCGTGACGAAGCTGGCAGATCTGTTCAAGGATATCGCTTTGGGCAGTATGAGCATTTTGAGCAGCCTCTTTCTGGCACTGCTGAGCTTTATCGGTGTGGCATCTGCCTCTTCCGACGGTTTGGCGATCAAGGCGGTGAAAACTGCCAGCAGCGCTTTTGTACCGCTCGTGGGGCGAACACTGGCCGATAGTCTGGACAGCCTTCTGGGAAGCTCTCTTTTGCTGAAAAACGCCATAGGTCTGCTGGGGGCTTTGGCTGTTCTGCTGGCCTGCGCCCTTCCTGCTTTGCGCCTGCTGGCCCAATCCCTGTTATTTCGTATGGCTTCTGCCCTGGTGCAGCCTTTGGGGGAAAAGGAGCTTTCCGACGCTCTGGCCGGGATGGGGAAATCCTTGATCCATCTCTTCGCAGTGGTGGCACTTTGTGGCCTTTTCGGCTTTTTTACCTTTGCTTTAATGGTCGGCTTGGGAAATCTGATAATGGTCATGAGGTGAGCATGGATAGCATCGTGGATCTGGTACGAAATCTTTGCCTGCTGCTGCTGCT
>JAUMYD010000129.1 GCA_030528765.1 Bacillota bacterium | reverse complement strand
CTGCTCCCCACCGATCTGCAGCCGTCCGGGGCTTTGCTGGAGAAAGAGGCTGCCCTTTTCAGCGAGCGGGAGCCTGCTGCACCGGGCCTGCTGCAAAGGCTGCGTTCCCTGGCTCTGCAGCTGCTGGAAAAGCTGCGGCAGAAGCGGGATGCCCGCTTTGAGGCAGAGCTGGCGCGGGAAGAGGAGGCTTTCCCGGATGCGCTTAGCCCGGAGGAGGAAGCCCTGCTGGGCGAGCTTTCACCGGAGCAGCCGGAGGGAGCTGCGGGGCTCCCGGCAGAGGCGGCCCGGAAGCCGGCTCTTTTGCGCTCTCTGCAGAAGCTCCCGGCGCAGGCCGGAATACTGCTGGAAAAGCTGGGGCAGAAGCAGGCTGTGCATCCGGCAGCGGAGAAAGCGGAGCCTGCTGCGGAGCAGCCGGCCTCTGGGCAGGAAGCCCGGCCCGTAGCCCGGGAAGAGCCTGTTTCCGGCCGGGAGGAGGCAGACTTCTCCCACATCAATCAGCTGGTAGAGCACCCTGCTCTGCAGCCCAGGGAGCTGATCCCCGCAGAGCCTGCCCCGCAGAAAAAGAGCCGCCCCCTTTGGTGGGTGCTGGGGATCGGTGCTCTGCTGCTCCTGCTGGGGCTGGGTGCCGGTCTGCTCTGGTATAAGGAGCCTCTGCGCAGCTTTGAGCGGGCCTATTCCGCCGGGGACTATGCCCAGGCCCTGAATGTTTACAGCCAGCGCATCCGCGGCGATGCGGAAAAAGCTGCTGCCGTTCAGGCGCAGCTGGAGGCTGAGGCGGCGCTGATCTATGGGGAATACCTGCGGGAAAGCAGCAGCCGGGAGGAGGCTGAGGCGGCCCTGCAGCGGCTGAGCAATTTCCCCTTTGTGGATGATTGCCGGGTGGAATATCTGGCGCAGATCGAGGCCATGGAGGCCTCCCGGCTGGCCTTCGCGCAAATGGAGGAGGCCATGTCCCGCGGGGAATATACGGAGGTCATCGCCCTGGCGGAGCAGGTCCTGCCGGAGGATGGGAATCATGCCGCTGCCCTCTCCCTGCGGGAGCAGGCGGTGGAGGCCCAGAGCGAATTTATGCTGCAGCAGGCCCGCAGCCTGCTGGAGCTGGGGAATTATGATGAAGCCTTTGCCAAGATCACGGCGGCGGAGGAGCAGCTGGGTGCTCTGCCCCAGTTTGAAAGTGCCCGTGCGGATGCCTACCAATATATCAACAATCAGGCCCTGGATGAGGCGGCAGCCATGGCGGCGCAGAACAATTATTCTGCAGCTCTCAGCCGCCTGCAAAAGGCCGCGGAATATCTGGGCGAGGAGCACAGCAGCCAGGAGCTGCTGCATAAGATCGATGTTTATATCAGCTATATCCCCGTCTCCCTGCTGGAGCTGAGCTATGAATCCATGGATTGCCGGGAGGATGATCAGCTGTACCGCAGCTATCACCTGACGGATAACCAGGGCAGCAGCTACAGCAGCAGCATATCCATGTCTGCCGGCTCTGTCACCTACGCGCTGAACGGAAAATACCGCAGCCTCAGCGGGGTGGTGGGCTTCCCGGCAGAGGCCAGCTCCACGGCACTGGCGCCCTCTGCCCGGCTGGAGATCTACGGCGATGGAGCCCTGATCTGGTCCTCCGGGGAGATAAGTGCTGCGGTTTCCCCGCAGAATCTGTGGGTGGACGTGCAGCCCTATGAGAAGATCTCGCTGAAATGGGTCTGCACCGGTCTGGGCCTGTGGAATTCCTGGGGCTATTATGCCACGCTTTTCAGCCCCAGCCTGCAGCCTGTCCCCCTGGAATAAGAGAACTGTGCCCCAGCCTTTCCGGCTGGGGCCTCTTTGGGGCCCTGCAGTGGGCCTGTGGAGAGGAGTCCTGTTTTATGTCGGAAAAAGAGAAGAGAATGCGTTTTCCCTGCTGGCACCCCTAAGCAGCTGCTTTTCTTCCGCTTCGTAAAGTAAAAAGCAGAAAGAAGCAGAGCCCCGACCGTTTTCGGCCGGGCTGTCTTGTGAGGTGTTTGTTATGGAAGCATTGCGATTTAGTTTTACTGCCATTTTCCCTATTGTTATTCTGATGGCCCTGGGCTTTTTTCTGGGGCGGATCGGCCTGATCCGGCAGCAGCTGATCGATGACAGCACAAAGCTGCTCTTTAATGTGGCTATCCCTGTTTTGGTCTTTGTGGATCTGATGGAAAGTGAGATCGGTGCCAGCTTTGACCCCCGGCTGATGCTCTTTGCCGTGCTGGGCCTGTTGGTCGTGGCCCTGCTGCTGCGGCTGATCGTGCCCCGCTTCATCCCGGAGCCGCCTGCTGTGGCCACCTTCGTGCAGGGCTGCTTTCGGGCGAATATCATCATTCTGGGCATCCCCATCATCAGCAATATCTGCGGCAGCCTGGCTGCCACCCGGCTGGCCATGGTCGCTTCGGTGATCGGCCCGCTTTACGGCATCGTTGCGGTCTTTATCTTTGCCAGCTGCATGGGCGGGGGGCCGGATGGAAAGCAGCGTCTGGGCCCGAAGGCCATTCTGAAGCTGATCTTTACCAATCCGGTGGTGATCGGCTGCCTGGCGGGCATGCTCGCCTCCATAATAAATCTGGAGGCCTATATGCCTCATGTTATTTCCGAGACCCTGGATGAGCTCTCTGCGATGGTCCTTCCCCTTTCCCTGCTGGTGCAGGGGGCGGGCATCCGCTTCCAGGGAGAGGGGCAGTGTCTGCGCCGTTCTTTGGCTGCTGCGCTGATCAAGGTGCTGCTGCTGCCCATTCTGGCGCTGCTGATCGCCTGGCTGCTGGGTTTCCGGGGCATGGATCTGGCCGTGCTGATGGTGCTCTTCGGCGCGCCGGCCTCTGTCTCCAGCTTTGCTATGGCGCATCAGATGGGTGGGGATCACCGGATGGCTTCCATGATCGTGGTCTTTTCCAATGTGCTTTGCATCTTTACGATTTTCGCCTTCGTCTTTTTCCTGCGGCTGATGGGGCAGATCTGACAGGCTCCTTTTTCATAGCTGCATGAACCGCAAAAGCGGCCCCGCTTTTTCAGGAAGGGGCCGCTTTTTTGTGAGCCCGCCGCCCAAATGCTAAAGTTCTTCGTGCCCCTTTTTTCAAAAAGGGGCGGCGCGCATGTTCTCCGGCTCCGATGAAGGGAGTGGCAGGGTTTTTGTCTGCTGCTGTATATATACAGCAGCAAGGGAAGCGGGATTTATCCACAGCAGCAGCCGAAAAATCCTTCGAAAAGGGAAATTTGGCTTGAATATGTGGATAAATTTTGTTAAAATAAGAGAGAAGCCTTGTTTTATCCACAAAATGGGTGCAAAAGGGCTTGTGAAATTCGACATTTATCCACAAGGGCCTCTTTGGGGACGCCCTTTCCTGTATATTTTGCTGCTTTCAGAATAAAAGCCCTGCTACCACAGGGTGAAAGGAGTCGCTTGTGAACGAGATCTGGCAGCGCGCCTTGCGTATCATCCGGCAGGAGATCCCGCCGGACAGCTTTGAAAAATGGTTCTCCCCCGGCTGCGTGAGTTGTGTGGAGCAAAGAGCCTCTTATGTATATATCTGTGTAGCGGATGCCATCGTGAAGCAATCTTACCTGAGCCTTTACGCACCGCTGATCCAAAACATCCTTTCGGACCTTCTGGAGCAGGATGTACAGCTGATGGTGGTGGATGACTCCTCTGAGCGCATTCCCGATGAGGAGGAGCTGCTTTCCCTGCCGAAGCCCCCGTCCCCCAGCACACAGCTGTTTAACCCCCGGTATCAATTTGAGAATTTCGTGGTGGGCAGCTCCAATCGCTTTGCCCATGCTGCGGCCATGGCAGTGGCGGAAAGTCCTGCCGGCGCCTATAACCCCCTCTTTATTTATGGCGGCTCCGGCCTGGGGAAAACCCATCTGATGCACGCCATCGGCCATGCGGTGATCAAACGGAACCCGGAGAAAAAGGTGGTTTATGTTTCCACAGAGGCATTTACCAACGAATTTATTTACATGCTGCGGGTGAATCGGCTGGAGGCCTTTAAAAATCGCTATCGCAGCAGCGATATCCTGCTGGTGGACGATATTCAGTTCCTGATGGGAAAGGTGCAGACCCAGGAAGAATTTTTCCATACCTTCAATGCCCTGCATGACGCGGGCCGGCAGATCGTTATCAGCTCAGATCGCCCCCCCAAGGAGCTGAGCACCCTGGAGGATCGACTGCGCTCCCGTTTTGAATGGGGCCTGATCACGGATATTCAGGCGCCGGACTGGGAAACCCGCTGTGCCATTCTGCAGCAGAAGGCTATCAATGAGAAGATGGATCTGGATGATGAGGTGGCCTATTTCATCGCGGAGAAGGTGAAGGCCAATATCCGGGAGCTGGAGGGTGCGCTGAATAAG
Source organism: Bacillota bacterium (assembly GCA_030528765.1). Classification (GTDB taxonomy): domain Bacteria; phylum Bacillota; class Dehalobacteriia; order UBA4068; family UBA4068; genus RGIG3155. The sequence continues at coordinate 1,077 of JAUMYD010000129.1, read as the reverse complement.
GTCATCTACTACAGCAGGCTGAACCAGTGCAGCCATATTGACCTGGCCACCGCCAAGGAAGCACTGCGGGGCCTGCTGCCGGAGGACGAGCTTCCCAAATTCAGCATCCCCATGATCCAGAAGGCAGTGGCGGATTATTACCAGATCACCGTGGATGACCTGAAGGGAAAAAGGAAGGATCGCTTCGTTACCTATCCCCGGCAGATCGCCATGTACCTCTGCCGGGAGCTGATGGGCGCGACCCAGCCCCAGATCGGCCGGGATTTCGGGAATCGGGATCATACCACCGTTATCCACGCACATAAGCGGATCAGTGAGGCCCGCAGCAGTGATGCCCAGCTGGAACGGGTGATCAAGGAAATAAGTGCCAGCCTGCGCGGCGGAAAATAATAAAACAAAATAAACAGAAAGCAGAGCCATCTTCCGGCTCTGCTTTTTTGTGCCTGCGCTTCCCGGGGCGCAGAAAAATAGAGACCGCTCCGGGGAATGCAGAGCGGCCTCTATCAGGAAGAAGAAGGACAGCAGTTCAATGAACTACTTTCAGGGTTGATTTTTGGGCAAAAGAAAACTGGCTCCAATGAGAACCGGAAAAAGCAGGTTTCACAGGAAAAATGCTGCTATACAGTTCGTTTATTTGAAAGGAGGGAAAAGGAAGAACCAGTTACTTTACTCTGATAATATAATACAGGCAAGGTGGTATTTTTGTCAAGATGGAATATTTTATAATTTCCGTAATAGCCGAAAATAGAGACTGAGCCTATTCTAGCTGGGTTTTTCTTGTATAAGCCCAGCTGGGATATGCAAATGCTATGCAAAATAGGCAGAAAATACGAAGTATTTTTTATAAAAGCAGAGTATTTCCCTAAAAATTTGTTTGCAGGCCGGAAAGGAAAGCGTAAAATTTGTTTTCTGATCTGCATAGCAGGAAAATTTTTGGGAAAAGCCCTTTCCTGCCGAAAAGAGAGCAGCTTTCCGGCCCGGCAGGTGAAGATTCTCTGAAGAAAGGTCAAATTTTTTCTTAAAGGTCAAATTTGCTCTTGACAAAAGCTGGAAGAGGCAGTACGCTACAGTCTGAAC
>JAUMYD010000128.1 GCA_030528765.1 Bacillota bacterium | reverse complement strand
GCGACAGGCGTCGGGATTTTTGTCGTGATCGCGGCGATCGGATTCGGTGTCCTGATCACCTATCTCCTCAATCACCTGATCGACCGAAAAACCAATCCGGAGGTTCCGCATATCGATGAAAATCACCCCAAAACTGCGGATGATCTGGATGAATTGATCCACAGCAACCATTTCGGGCTGCATCGGGACAGAAGGGATAATAAGCTTTCGCTGCTGGTTGCCGGTGTGGTGATGGCCTGTGCCATCGCGCTGCACAATATTCCTGAGGGCATGACCATCGGTGCCTCCTACGCAAATGATGACGGTGTTTTGGGCCGTTCCGCGCTGGTTCTGGCTGTGCTGATCGGCCTCCATAACATCCCGGAGGGCATGGCGGTTGCTGTTCCGCTGATCGGTGGCGGCATGAACAAGGCGAGGGCTGTATTCATGACGGCACTTTCTGGTGTGCCAACCATCATCGGTGCGCTGCTTGGCTTTATAATTGGGGATATGAGCGTCCTTGGCCTGGCGCTGAGCCTGGGCTTTGCCAGCGGTGCCATGCTTTATGTCGTCTTTGGGGAGATCGTCCCTCAGGCGATCCTCATGTATCAAAGCAAATTGCCGGCATTCTCCGTGATCTTCGGTATTTTTGTTGGCCTGATTATTATATATGCCTGATAGAACACTATTTATGCCCCTGCACAGGTCAATCCCGGGCGGGGGTTTCTCCTATACGATCTCCCGCAGAGCTGCTGCAGCTCAGTTTTTAGTGCTTTTGCTCTCCAGGCATTGCCTGGCTGAAGGAAGCATAGCGGCAGAACAAAGCAGAGCTCTTTTAAGAAAAGCCCCTGTGAATGTTTGCTGCAGCTTCGTTTCGAAGAAGGCTTTTTTCTTCTTCTGGGAAGGCAGCCGAAGGGAGCTCTGTGATGAGTTTCCCGGGTAATTATTGAAATAATGCGTATTTTCTGTTTTTGTTGATGCCCTCCCTTTTTGTAGTATAATAAAATACATTATAGATAATAAGCTTTTTGCGAACCGGTGTTTTGCTTTCTGCCACTTGCCTATATTATCGTGGCATTTACGCAGCTAAAAGCTGCAATAACAGGAAAACCATTGGTGATCGAAACATGAGACGATTTAAAAAGCATTTATCTTCATCGCAAATTATTATTATTGCCTTTGCGGCCTTGATTCTGCTGGGTGCTCTGCTGCTGACTTTTCCCTGGGCTACCCAGGACCGTCAGGGAGCTCCCTTCGTTGACGCGCTGTTCACCGCCACCTCAGCAGTATGCGTTACCGGTCTGGTCGTCCAGGATACTGCTACGTATTGGAGCGGCTTTGGGCAGCTTGTCATTCTTGCCTTGATCCAAATCGGCGGCATGGGCGTCGTGACTCTGGCTGTTGCCATTACACGCTTGTCAGGCAAAAAAATTAGCCTGAAGCAGCGCAGCACCATGCAGGAGTCCATTTCAGCGCATAAGGTCGGCGGGATCGTCCGCCTGACCGGCTTTATCATTAAGATGGTGATCATCTTTGAGCTGCTTGGGGCGTTGCTTATGGCGCCTGTTTTCTGTAAGGAAGTCGGCTTCATAAAAGGGATTTGGTATGCGGTCTTCCATTCTGTTTCTGCTTTCTGTAATGCGGGCTTTGATTTGATGGGCCTGAAAACGCCCTACTCGTCTTTGACTCATTTTGTGCATCACCCTGTCATCAACATCACGATCATGTCCCTGATCGTGATTGGTGGTATCGGCTTTATCACATGGGACGATATCAAAACGAACAAGTGCCGCTTTAGAAGATACAGAATGCAGAGTAAGGTTATTCTTGCGACCACGGCCTTATTGATTTTTCTGCCTGCTGTATATTTCTTCTTTTTCGAGTTCGCAGATATCCAGACGAAGGAACGCATCTGGAGCTCGCTCTTCCAATCCGTAACCACCAGAACGGCTGGATTCAACACTGTGGATCTGACCCAGCTCAGTGAGATCAGTCTTGCACTGATGATCATTCTTATGCTGGTGGGCGGGTCTCCCGGCTCCACTGCCGGCGGTATGAAAACAACGACCCTTGCTGTGATGCTCTCTACCGCTCTTTCGGTATTCCGAAAAAAAGAACATACGCATTTCTTCGGCCGCAGGGTTTCAGGGGATACGGTTCGGGATGCTGCCACGATTTTTATGATGTACCTCACTTTATTCCTGCTCGGGGGGGGTATCATCAGCCAGGTGGAAGAGATTCCGCTGTCGACTTGCCTTTACGAAACAGCCTCTGCGATCGGCACTGTCGGGCTGTCGCTGGGGATCACGCCCCAGCTGGGTACGGTATCACAGGTGGTTTTGATTCTGCTGATGTATATCGGCAGAGTTGGCGGTCTGACTTTGATTTTTTCTGCTTTATCAGGTTATCAGGGGAATACGGCGAGATTGCCTCAAGAAAAATTGACGGTTGGATAAAAGAAGGAGAATACCATGAAATCTGTATTATTGATTGGACTTGGTCGTTTTGGCAGACATATTGCCATGGAGCTTAATCAGCTGAATCAGCAGGTAATGGCTGTGGATAATAATGAGGAACGTGTCAATGCCGTGCTGCCCTTTGTGACAAATGCCCTGATTGGCGATAGCACCAGTGAAGAGTTCCTTTCTTCTTTGGGGATCCGGAATTTTGATACCTGCATCGTGGCCATAGGCGATGATTTCCAGAGCTCACTGGAAACAGCTTCTCTGCTCAAAGAGCTGGGCGCTAAACAGGTGATCGCCAGAGCATCCAGAGGTGTGCAGGAAAAGTTCCTTCTGCGGAATGGGGCCGATGAAGTAGTCTACCCCGAAAAACAGCTGGCCTCCTGGACGGCGATCCGATGCATCTCTGATCATATTCTGGACTATATCGAGCTTGATGAGGACTACTCTATCTTTGAGCTGGCAATTCCGCTGGAATGGGAGGGTAAAACGATCATGCAGCTGGATATCCGCAAAAAATTCGGGATCAATATTTTGGGCATCAGAGAAAACGGAAAGCTCAACATGAGCATCCACCCGGATACCATTTTTGATGCAGGAAAATCGATGCTGGTTCTGGGGCAGCTGAAGGCGATTCAGAAATGCTTCCATATCTGATCTTTCGCGGGAAAATAAAGTAAAAGCCCGGTAGATCCTTATTATGTACGAATTTTTAGAGCAGCTTTTTTCTGCGCTGACTGCGAGCTTCAGGCCGTGATCAGAGCGGAAAGAAGCTGCTTTTTGCCAGTGATCGGCCCATAGCCGGAGCTGGCTGCCCTTTTCGGCATCGCAGAGGAGATGGTGCAGAAGATCGCCCTGCCCTGCACGGCCTGCCGCTATTGCACCAGCCATTGCCCCCAGGAGCTGGATTCCCCACGCTGCTGGATCTGTATAACGAGCACAATTTAACCGGCGGCGGCTTCCTGGCGCCCATGGTGCTGAAGACGATCCCGCCGGAGCAGCATCCCCAGGCCTGCCTGGGCTGCGGCAGCTGTGAGGCGGTCTGCCCGCAGCAGATCAAGATTTCTGCGGCGCTGGCGGATTTCTCCGCGAAGCTGGGATAAGCTGCGCCGGCTGTATGTGAGATTGGATAAGAAAGCCCCGCCTGGGATTGACCCGGGCGGGGGTTGTTTTGTGTGGGGGAGGGGGGAATACTTTTATTCCCAATCAAATCTCCTAAACAAAAACTTCCCCGGAACCATAACAGCCCCGGGAAGTCACGCACTTTCATCGGATTCGAATAAAAAAATCGGAGCATCCCATAAGGATACTCCGATTGGTCGGAGTGTCATTAAAGGATCTGGCGAAACCCAGTAAAATCAACGGTTTGCAAGCAGCAAGCAAGGTGCTTTTATCCTAATCAAGATAAACTTCAAAGGTATGCCGCTCAAAACAAATTTGAGCGGCGTTTTTCATAAATCATTGAGAGGTAGTTTGTCTCTTCAACCGGGCTCCCAGCTGAGCTATACCCCCAAATGGAAGAGAGTGCAAATATTGAGTTTTTTGTACGGGGGTTGTTTACCGCTTCAACCGGGCTCCCGGTTAGAGAGGTAAACCCCCCCTCTATACCGGGTCAAAAGAGCGTTCAATACGCGGGATACCTAGCTGCCAATTTACGCGATTATGAGGTAGTTTATTTTAGAACCAAAAGGATTGATATTATCGCAAACATCAATGCGACTACTCCTAAATAGATGTTTTGCATAATACGACTTTCCGTTTTTAAATGCTCTACTTCTTTTTTGAGTTCATTGATTGCTCCATGTAATGCATTTTCTGGAATATACTCTATTATGCGTTCTTTTCCTTGATATTTTCCCTCATATGGTTCAGCATATCCTATCAGTTTATTAAACTCTATCGTGGCATAATGTTTACCACGTTTTAAATGAACTGCTCGATTAGAAGTATTAAACAGCAAGCAAAATAGAGTTCCCCGAAATCCCGGATCAATTTGTGGCCCGTTAGAAAGTATTACCCCTTGGCAAAATAGTCCTACGGTCAGCCCAAACTTGGCAATAACGTCCCTCGGTATCCATGCCGTTTCTTTGCAAGAGACAATAGCATAGTCGTACGGCTCTATTGTCAAGAACGGTTTTTCATCCGACAATTTTTGTATCTTGCCGTCATAATAATACTCATCACCCAAGCGCAAGTCATAGGATGCTCCATTTATCATTTCGGGATCAGCGTCTCTTAGAAGCACACCACAATCAATCATGCTGGCAATCATTTTTTTTGATAACGCGCCGCCTTGATGCTGATGCTTCCACAACAAAGCAATCAACGAAACTGATGCTGATAAATCCGTATTATTGATGATATAGTGAGCTTTATCTTGGTACTTTCGATCTACCTCGTGTTGTTTGCAAAACTCTTTTTTCCTCTTTTTACTCGCTTCTTCCCTCGAACGCTCACTCCAACGTTCAATTAATGTTTCATCCTGAGCATCAAGAAAAATGCACATGTATTTTTCTTGATGCTCAGCTAATAGTTCAGCGGCAGCAGTTGGAGTGATCACCAAAACCGGCACTTTCTTTTTCCCAACTACTTTATCGTATTCTGCCTTTTTTATACCATACTTTTTGTCGCGGTATGTACTATCTACCAAAAGCTTTTTATCTCTCAGCAATTTATCAAAAGCTTCATTATTTATATACTCGTAGTTTGAGTCACCCTCACGTCTTTCTCGGGTTGTAACCGCCTTTACTTGTTCGAAACGAACGCCGTTGTCTGCAACAAGCTCACACAACTTTTCAGCAACTGTACTTTTACCCGCGCAAGATGTACCTGTAATAATTATACTTTCAAAAAGCATTTTTCTCATCCTTTCTGAAAAATATATATTCGCTCATTCACGAGGGTAGCCCACTGTATGCTTAGCGTACGTTTATGACTTGGTATATATCTGCTAACCTCAAACACTTTAGTCAATCCGAGCTTAGCATAGTCCTCAACAACTTTCTCGATTAC
>JAUMYD010000127.1 GCA_030528765.1 Bacillota bacterium | reverse complement strand
GACCACGGCTGAAAGCAGGTTCATAGGCAAAAGCAGGCGATGCAGCAGACTCAGGCCATACTCCACAAAGGCATCCAGATTCACCGTGCTGACCATACCGCTGGCCTGAGCCAGGCTACGCAGGCTTTCCCCATAAGCTTTCTCCATAAGAGGCCAGAATTCTGTCAGGGAAAGACCATCCTGCAGAAAACTAAGGCCAATGGAAAATGTATGGCCAAGAAAACAGCAAAGTGCAGCTAAAAACAGGCTGAGAACGCCGCTCTTTTTTTTTCGGTAGCAAAGGCCGAAAACCAGACCCATGCTGCCATACTGCAGGAAAATGGATGCCGCAGAAGGAAGCCCCAGCAAAAAGGCATCTGCAGCAAAGGCCAGCAGCAAAGCCAGTAGGCTTAGAACCAATCCCCGCCGCAGCAGCAACTTCGCCAAAAGCAGGGGCATGAAAAGAGAGGCCACAACTCCCAGCAAAGGCAGATAGGCCACCAGCAGTCCGAAAGCCAGGAGGAACAGTGTGCAAAAAGCACTTTCCTTCCAGGCTGCCGCAGTAAAACCCGGCTCCGGTAATTTCGCTTCAGCAGTGGGCCCCGAACCGCTGCTGCTCCGAAGCACATGCGGAGGGATCCACTGGGAACCACTGCGGGCAGAAAGTGGCAAAGAATATGAATCCTCTTCCTTCCCGGGCTCAGCGGTCTGGCCTTCCTGATTTTCAGCCTCCAGAGATTTTTCGTCGATCTCAGTCAAATTTCGTCCTCCTTCCATGAAAACAAAACAGGAAGAATAATAAACCCCGTAAATATAATAAAATTCGCTATCCAATTCAAAACCCCTGCTGATTCCGTTTCTCTCAGCGGGGAATGCCGCTTCTCGCCAGGGCATCGCAGCGCTCGTTCAATTCATCTCCGGCATGCCCCTTCACTTTTCGCCACTGCACATGATGGATCTGGCTCAGCCGCAGCAGCTCCTTCCAAAGATCCTGGTTCTCCACCGGCTGCTTTTTCGAATTCATCCAACCGTTTCGCTGCCAATTCACCAGCCATCTCTGATTAAATCCATTGATCAGATAGGCACTGTCGCTATAAAGCTCCACCTGGCAGGGCTGCTTCAATGCACGCAGGGCCTCCACAGCCGCAGTCAGCTCCATGCGCTGGTTTGTGGTAATCCGCTCCCCACCGTTCATTTCCTTCCGCAGGCTGCCGCTGAGCAATATGCAGCCCCAGCCTCCCGGCCCCGGGTTTCCGGAGCAGGCTCCATCTGTATAGATCTGCACCTGATGCATTTTTCCTCCTGAAATTCTACTCTGATTTTTTTCTTTTCTTCTTTTATCCTCTGCAATCTTGTGTTATAATAAAATTTAAGGTAGCTATAGATTAAGAGAGGTGAAGCCTGTGGAATCAGAAGCAAGATTCAATGCCAGCAATAATGGGTCTCCGCCCAGCCATAAATATGCTTTGCCCTATGATAATTCCGTCCTGGATTCCTTTCTGGTCGTTGCAGAAAATGCCGCGGCACAGGCAGAGGGAAATCGTGATGCCTGCCTGCGGGCAATGATGAACAACGAAAACACCATGTCCGACATCATGCCCGCTTTTCCCCATATGCAGGAAAATTACTCTCCCAGCCTGGTTTACAGCACCCGCTCGACCATGCTTTCTGCCGAATCTGCTTACCAAGCGCAATCCTCTGTTTGCGAGGCACTGCATTCAGCCATTGCGGTTGCGGATGAAGAACGGCAGAAGCTGCAGCAGCGGCAGATTGCTCTCTCCGCAGAGATCAAGGATCTGGAGCGGCGCGCCTCAACTCTTCGTCAAAATATAAGCATGAGCCCGGAGAGCCATTCCCCGAATGGCGATGTTTATGCCACTGATAATGCAAAACGCCTGCTGAGCATCCTGGAAACTGCTTACCAGAAGCATGATCTAAACAAAAAGATCCAGCAGCATCTTTCCGAAACAACAGCGAATATTTCCTACCTGCGGGAAATAGAGGTCGAAGCAAAAACCCAGATGGAGGATATTTCTAAAATCGCGCAAAAGGCCCAGGAAGAATGGCGGCTGGTCCTTCAGGTCTTCCAGGTAGGGCCGGAACAGTACCAGCAGCAGACAGAAGCCATGGCTGCTTTTCAGCAGACAGCAAATCCGCTTCCAGGACAGCCCGCAGCACCTGTGCCCGCGGCAGGCAGCACTGCCCCCCCACAGAATCCACCAGAAGCAACCCGGGAGGAAAGAAAAGAAGCTGCTACAGAAAGAACAGCCTCCCCATCCTTCCTCTCCGTACTTTGGGCCTATTTGAAAATCGTCATCGTTGCATTCCTGATGGCTTTTGTCCTTCGGGCCTATGTTTTTGACTTGACTATGGTGGATGGCACCTCCATGGATCCCACGCTGGCAAATGAAGACAAGCTTATCACAGGAAAGATCAATTATCATTTCACCGAACCCCGGAGAGGGGATATTGTGGTTCTGAATGCACCGGATATGCCGGGGCATGACTACATCAAACGCATAATTGGCCTGCCCAATGAACGGATCACTATCCAGAACGGAAAGGTCTACATCAACAGTGAACTGTTGATTGAACCTTATCTGGATAATTTGCCCACCTATGGAGATATCGATATGATCATCCCCGATGGTTATTACTTCGTAATGGGTGACAACCGAACGGAAAGCCGGGACAGCAGAGAAGAGAAAATCGGTGTGATCAGCAAGGATGCCATCAACGGTAAGGCCATTTTCCGCCTGCTTCCCTTTGATCGCTTTGGAGGCATCTACTAATCAAACTCTCTCAGACAAAAAAAGCGCATCTTTTCAGGATGCGCTTTTTTTATGCGCAAAGCTGTTCCGGTGCCGGAAAATTACATACCCATCTCCTGCTCGACAAAAACCACAGTGACCGGCACGGCCCTGGTGGGGCGGCGCAAAACCAAGTAAGCCCGACAGGAACGATCCGGAGTATTGCAATCACAGCATTCTCCTGTCTCCGTACAGGGCGTATCAAAGCCCTTCCGCTTGCAGTTTATAGGAGCGATTTTCTCGATGCGTTCCAAAGCAGCATCCATATCCGGAACCAGCTTGTTTATGCCGCACAGCAGATAAAGCCGTTTGGGACCATAGCAGTGGGCAGCCAGGCGGTTCCCCATGCCATCCACGTTCAGAATATGCCCCTCTGCCGTGATTGCATTTGCAGAGCAAAAATAGGCATCTGCCCGGTGTGTGCGGAAAAAAAGCTCCTTCTTTTCTTCGGGGGAAAGCCCCTCCTGCCAATGATCCAGAATCTCTATACCACGGGCAGAAAGACGCTCCAGCAAACCGCTGCTGCGAACGGAAACCGAGCCGCCCACACCAACGGAAGCACCCTGCGGGATCTGCTGATCCAGCCACTCCACAGCCTGCTCCACCGTGGAGAAACGAGCAGTCTGGAAGCTATGCTTTTCCAAAGCAGCCAGCGTTTTTTCTATCAGCTCTTTTTGCATAATCATTCCTCCTGAATCTTTCATCAAAAGCCTCTGTATTTCCACAACCAAGCCAGAGCCCGGCCCACAAGAAAGAGGGAAAGGCACAGAAATACCGTTTCCAGGCTGACATGCTCCCCGAAACCGATAAAGCAGCCAAAAATCCAGATCAGCAGCCCCGGTATCAGGAAAAGCAGCAAATTTCGCAGCCAGTTCTTAGGCCGGGCAGGGATCGTCTTTGCCAAGCCGTCCATCCGGCGGCGCAGCTCCCCCTTCAGATAGGCTTCCAAAAAATAGCCGGCGCTCAGCAGGAAAAACAGGATCACCAACATAGGAAAAACGATCCAGATATTCAAGGCCTCCAGCTTGATCAGCAAGCCTCCCCCCAAGAACAGGCAACCCAGCAAAAACAGGGCCAGGCAGCAGAAAAACATCTTTGTTTCGTTTATTTTTTTCAGGCGGATCAAGCCCCGGATGAAAAGAAAAAGGCCATAGATCCCCGCCGAAAATGCACCAATGAGTAAAGCCTGCGTCATATTGTTTTCTCCTTATTACGGCTTTTCTGCAGCAGAGGGATCATGCCAGAAAATATTGCAGAAAGCCAGCCCCTCCTCTGCCTTTGTGAAGCGGATCTCCCCGTTCAAAGCCAAAGGCGAAAGGAAATAATCGTTGATCCCACTGACAGTAGCTTCATAAATCTCCTCTCCAACGCTATAAGAGAAGCTTCTTTCCGGCTGCCTGCTCCGGGGCAGCAGCGATCTGGCGATAAGCAACTGTTCTGCCATCAGCTCATCCTCCAGAGCCTCCGCCTCCTCCAGCAGAAGGAGCGCCTCCTTCCCGTGACCCAAAGCTGCAGCGAGCACCGCCCGCCAGGCCAGGGAATCACCCTCCTGCATCTCCGTAAAGATGCGACTCTCATAGAGCTGAGCTGCCGTAGCCCTGTCTCCATTGCGGATCAAGGCCCAGAGCAGCCAGCAATACGCAGAATCATCCAGTTCTTTGTTCTGCAGCAGGGCCTTTACCTCCCGGATATTTGCCCTGCCGCAGCTAGCCATGCCAGCCAGAGCCACAGCCTGCTCATTAAGAGAAGGCCCCTGATCCAGCAGCTCCTCAAAATAATGGCTCAGCGCGTAATAGGATATCCCGGAAGGAGTCATAGCGGCCAGCTTAGCACTGAGAACCGGATCAGAGGAAGCGGATTCCTCTCCCAATCCACCGTCAGCTTTCTGATAATTCACCACCGAGAAGGGCTGGGGATCAAAGAGCAGGGCCATATGATCACCACCATAATCCACCAAAAGCTGCTGCGCATAAGCTTGTGAAAAAAGCATTTCGATCCCCTTTTGCTCCGAAGAATCGAAAGCAGGGGCAAGAAGCAGATCCAAAAGCTGCAAGCGCTCCGCATCGCCACAAATCACCAGGCGGCTGTCGGCATCCAGCCGCATACCGGCCTGCAGGGTTTTGATGGAATAGCCATAGGTTTTTGTCTGTGGAAGGATCTCCTCCTCCTGCGCGGGCAGAATTTCCGGAAGCTGCAGCTCCAGCAGAAGAGAGCCTGCAGAAACCTCCGTGCCTTCACAAAGAATAGCCTGAGCAATCAAATAACAATCCTTTTGTTTTTCGGAAGGCATAGTAAAATGTAGGCTGGCCCGTCCGTTTTCATCGGTTTCCACGACTTCATAGGCCAGTGTTTCGGAAGCGGCATAGCTGCTCTGCGTGGGCCGGGGGGTATCCAAAGAGAGGCCGGAGCCCTGATAATCCCCATAGATGCTTCCGAAAGTATCGACCTCCGGACGCATATCCGAAGAGAGCACCTGCAAAGACAGGTGAACATTGGGCTGCGGCTGCCCAGCCTGGTCACAAAGCTGCAGCTCCAACTGATTCGCCTTCCCATAAACCAATGCTTGCTTTTCCGGAGCCTTCAAAAACAGACGTTTTTCCTCCGCTGCACGGTAAAGTCGGCTGTATTCCAGCTGTGAGAAACCCTTTTCACTGTGCTCAAGCACCAGCAGATAATGCTCCAGCTGGTTTTCCGGCTGGAAAGACAGGGAGAAATCCCCTCTATGGCCGGCTTCC
>JAUMYD010000126.1 GCA_030528765.1 Bacillota bacterium | reverse complement strand
CAAAGAATTTAATTCCATGGTCACGCTGAAAGATTTGAGCAGCGATGGTGGCGAGTCCTTGCTCACTGTCTTTGGCTCGTATTCCCAAGCCTAGATCTAAAAGAACGAGCAGCTTATCCTGCTCTCTTATGGTAAAGTGCGTATAAGAGGTGCTTATGAAGTAGGCCATATAAACAAGAGCGTCGAATTTGCTTCGATTTTAAACTCAACATAATGTACATTATCAAAATTACCTTATGTTCAGCGGTATATAAATAATCTGGCCAGGGAAAATCATATTATTAGTCAACTCATTGTAACGCTTAACTTCATGAATTGCAGAACGCAGATCACAATCATAGTCGCAGTATTTATCAACAAGCTCCCAAAGTGTGTTACCTTCGCGAACCACAACTTTCAGCATTTCAATTTCTTCTTCGGCGTGCGCTTCCTGAACCAGCGAATTAAGCAAAAAAACGATCAATATAAGCGACAGGAGAAACAATAAACAATTTTTAATACGTAATTTTTTAAAGTGCATATCGGTTCCTTCTTTCTCCGAAATATACTAAATTAGATGCAAAAAACATCGAACAAGAGTTCCCTTGGCTTAATTATAATCGAATAAACGTTCGATGTCAACGATTATTTAGAACAAATGTTTGATTTTTTGTGCGTACTGTGCTATGATATTTCTGTAAGAATTCCACATGCTTGGAAGGAGATCTTTATGAGTTACCCTGGCCTCACAAACCGTCAAGAGACTATTTTATGCTATATAAAAGAAGTAGTTCAAAAAAAAGGTTATCCACCTTCCGTTCGTGAAATTGGGGAAGCCATTGGGCTTAGCTCTCCCTCCACAGTTCATGCGCACCTTAACGCGCTGGAAGCAAAAGGTTACATTCGCAGAGATCCGCAAAAGCCCCGTGCGCTTGAGGTTCTGGATAGCAGCAGCCAGCCCTCCTTTGCGCAACAGCATGATATGGCTGATATCCCCCTGTTAGGCAAGATCAGCGCCGGGTTGCCTACCTTTGCTGAGGAAAATATTGAGGATTACTTCCCTCTTCCGCTTGATTATATTAATGCCAAAAACCCTTTATTCATCCTGCGCGTGCAGGGAGAAAGCATGATCGAGGCGGGCATTTGTGATGGTGATCTGTTGATTATCGAGTCTGCCCAAACCGCCTATAATGGCGAGATCGTAGTGGCCCTCATTGATGATGAAGCCACTGTTAAAACCTTTTATCGGGAACCCCGACGTATTCGCCTGCAGCCGGAAAACACTACAATGGATCCCATCTATGTAGATCATTGTGATATCATCGGTAGACCGGTGGGGCTCATCCGAAAATTTTAAAGGCAGGCGGAGCTGCTGCAGCTCTGCCTGCCCTGATGAAACTGCCTGCTAGAAAATCCTGGCGCAGGCGTAATATTCTTGGATCTGTTCCAATGCCTCACCGAAACGCTGAAAATGAACAATTTCTCTCTCTCTGAGGAAGCGGAGCGCATCGATAACCCCGGGATCATCGGTATACTCGAGCAAATGATTGTAAGAAACACGAGCCTTTTGTTCTGCTGCCATGTTTTCTGTCAGATCAGCAATGGGGTCATTCTTTGCCTGAATATAGGAGGCAGTCCAGGGAACCCCGTTTGGATCTGCATAGAAAGTAGAAAGGCCATGTTCGATGTAGTGTCCCGCCATTCCCTGCTCTGCGATTTCCTGCAGATTTGCGTCGCTGCTTAGCTTGTAAATCAGCGTCGCGATGATTTCCAGATGGGCCAGTTCCTCTGTGCCAATGTCCGTCAGCAGGCCTTTTATATTATTCACGGGCATGGTATAACGCTGATTCAGATAGCGCAGTGCTGCGGAAAGCTCCCCATCTGCTCCCCCGTAGGCACTGCTCAGCAGCTGAGCCAGAAAGGGGTTCGGACCATTTACGCGAACAGGATACTGCAATTTTTTTTGATAAATCCACATGAGCGCTTCCTCCTCTTAATATTGCCAAGGGAAATCTGTCATTCCCCAGCTCCACTCACTGGTCTCCCCCTGCTGCGGACAGCTTTGTGTCAGTGGGCCGTAAAGGCGCCCATATTCCGCCATCAATTCCTGATAATCACTCGCTGCCATGTTGAAGCGTTCGATCGCGAAGCTGTCATCCAGATGTGTATCCAGGTAAATCCGCAGATCATCCATGCTGAGCCCTACTTGCTGCAACTGCAGCATCAGGGCTTTTTGTTCTGTCGTCATTTTAATCCCCCTTTCCGGATCAGCTGAAGTTTTCGTTCGGCCCATATTTGCCTTTCGGGAAAATCAGATCAGGAAAAATTGAACCGCAGAGAAGGCCCGATTCATAATCATAAAAACGGTTTACCTTCTGCATCGGCACATAAGCATACGCTGCCCGCATACAGCCATTGGGGCAGGGTATACTGATCTCAGGGCAGTTCATCATATCCAATTACCTCCTTTACAAATTGACCGCCTTTCCCTATCAGAATATGCAGCAGCCTGCTTTTGGTGCGAAATTCCCTTCCGCAAGAAGGGGATAAGATCATAAAAAGAGGTCTGTTCTCCGGCAGGGAACAGGCCTCTTTCGATACCGTGCAGGACCCAGGATCAATAGGGCAGGGAAATTCCTTCTGCGCTGCTTCCTGCGTCGTATTTTCCGTCAGTTTTATTTCAAAAACAGCTTTATGTTTATTCGGATAATTTATTTCTTTTATTTCTATAAAATAAATTTTTAAAAATTATTTTGCAAGAAAGATATAATTCTCCGCATTGGAAAGCGTTTCGGAAAAGCGATAGTTCAGTCCCGAGAAAGCCTGGATCTCCTCCACTCTTTTTATCTGCCTTTCCGCCAGAAAACGAACCATCTCCCCCCTGGCCATTTTGCAGAGCGTTCCCTTCTCCAGAATTTTTCCGTCCTTTTCTTCCCCAAAACTGCAGTTTATAAATCTATCTCCCGGCTTTCGGTAAGCGGAGATGCAGCGGCTATATTCCTTCGAGGCCAGATTCAACACACAGTCTGTTTCCGAATAAACTTGTTCTGCCAGCAGTTTATCCCAGTAAGCATAAAGATCCCTCCTGCCCTCCAGAGAAAGCTTGGCCTGCATCTCCAGGCGATAGGGCTGAACACCATCAAAGGGACGAAGAATACCATAGAAGCCGGAAAGAATGCGCAGGTGCTCCTGAATATAATCGAATTCCTGCTGACTGAACACGCTGGGAGCCATATATTGGTATTGGATCCCCTCATAGGCCAAGATCGCTGGGCTGAGATTCTTTCTCAGATCCATATCCACCAGGCGCTGCAGATTCAGTTCCAGTATCTTATCATTGCACTTCCAAAGGGCTTTCAGCTCAGCGGCAGACAGAGCTTTCAGCTGCGAGCAAATATACTCTGTTCGCTCCAGAAAGCATGGAAGTTCCCGCCAAGGAAGACTATCCGTTTCCACCCGCATCTTTTTCGCTGGAGAAATAATGATTCGCATCTGATAACGCCTCTACCCTGCTGCCGATGTCTGCTGCTGTGAAGCATCGACTGCTCTATTTTGCTTTCTTTATCTTTTTTAGATATATAAAATTTTGAGATATACCTTTTCTTTAGTCAATCAAATTTACTCCACAATAAAACCAATCATACGAATAAATGAATCTCTGCTGCTGGGAGCACCAACGGCAGAGATTTATTTTTCTACAATGCGATTTCTTTAAAGCCCACTTCCTCCCAGATCAGCCGGGAACGGAAGCCGCAGCTTCTTGCCAATTCTAACGCTTCCGAAAAATAAAACTCCAACGTATCGCAGCAGTGGCTATCGCTGCCCAGAATGATTCGTCCCCCCTGCCTGCGGATTTCCTTCAGCAAGACAGGCGAAGGATAGGGCATGCTACGATACCCACGGCTAATGGCTCCTGTATTTATCTCGAATGCCACCCCTGTTCTGCTGAGCGCAGCAATAGCAGAAAAGGCAGCATCCAGATAGCGAGGATCATTTTCATTGAAAAAACGACCACCTTCATTGAACTTCGTCAGCAGATCCAAATGGGCCACGATCTGACAACCGGTCTTTGCGGGCAGATCAGCCACCAATGCATAATAGGCTTGGGAATAGGCATAAAAATCCCCACAAAAAGCCTGATTTACGCATTCACGGCTTTTATCCAGGCTCTCATCCACATCCCAAAAGCGGTCATCTTTCGCAACATAATGAACCGCACCAATCGTATAATCATATCGATTATTTTGCTCTTCAGCAAAATAATCCTGCTCAATCCCCAGACGGATTTGAAGCCGTCCAGCATATTCAGTCTGCAAAGAACGGATCTCTGCCCTATAGGCCGCTGTCCCCTCCCGGCTCATGCAATACCGTGTGTCAAAAGCAGTATAGCTGTGGCCGGAAAAGCCCAAAACCTCCAGACCCTGCGATATAGCAGCCTGCACATTTTCACGGAGGGTGGATTTTCCATCACAATAACTGCTGTGGGTATGTAAATTACAGCGAGTAGACATCAGCTCATCTTCTCCTGCTTCACTTTATGGTCGATCACATGACGGGAAGCCAGCTCTTTTCGGATATCCTCCAAGGAGATCCCCATATCTACCATCAACACCATCACGTGGTAGGCCAGATCAGCAATCTCATAAATAGTTTCCGCCTTATCATCTGCCTTGCCACCAATAATGACCTCTGTAGCTTCCTCACCCACCTTTTTCAAAATTTTATCTCTTCCTTTTTCAAAAAGATAGGTAGTATAGGAGCCCTCTTTCTTTTCCAGCTTTCTCCCCTGCAAAAGCTGCAGCAGGCCCTCATAAGAAAAGGGGTGCTCGCTTTCTGAAAGGTACAGGAGATCATTAAAGCAGGATTCCGTTCCCTTATGGCAAGCCGGGCCCTCTTTCCGCACCAGAATCATGAGAGAATCACTATCGCAATCCGCTGTGATGGAAATAATATGCTGCACATTTCCGGAAGTCTCCCCTTTCCTCCACAGCTCCTGCCGGGACCGGGACCAAAAACACGTCCGGCCTTCCAGCATACTGATTCTCAGGCTTTCGCGGTTCATATAAGCCAAGGTGAGCAGCTTTCCGCTTTCTCCATCCACAACAATAGCGGGAATCAGCCCCTGGGCATCAAATTTTAAATCTTCTATGTTCAACATTCTCTTACCCTCTTTCAAAAGTTTCAGCTATATCCGCACAGGAATTTCAGCCTGCCGCAGGCAACGCTTCAGATCCGGAATAGATACTTCCCCAAAATGGAAAACCGAAGCAGCAAGCCCTGCATCCACCTTAGGAAGGCGGCGGAAGAGCTCAATAAAATCCTCCTTGGATCCTGCCCCGCCAGAAGCGATTACCGGCACATTCACGATGGAGCAAACAGCTTCCAGCATTTCCAGGTCAAAGCCCCCCTTTACTCCGTCCGCATCTATAGAATTCAGTACAATTTCACCTGCACCCTGCTCCACACAGCTGCGGATCCATTGCAAAGCATCACGGCCCGTATCTTCGCGCCCGCCCTTGGCATACACCCGCCATCCACCGTCCTGCCATCGCTGGCCCCATGCCAGTTATTGAACGCCGG
>JAUMYD010000125.1 GCA_030528765.1 Bacillota bacterium | reverse complement strand
TGGACGGGCTGGTGGATTGCTCTTCAGTCAAGATCATTATGCTCTGCGATATACACCGCCTTGCGAACATCAGGGAATAACAATGCTCTGCGGAGCTGAGAAAGGGGCTTCTCAACGGCAGAGGGAAATCCTTGCTGCAGGGATGGAGAATTTTTGCCGCCGGATCAGGGAGAAATTGAGCTGTGATGTACGGGGTTTGACCTGGGACGGTTCAGGTGGTGGGATGGCAGCAGCCTTTTTTGCTTTTTTTTCAGGCGGAGCTGCGAGCCGGAATTGAAATAATGCTGGAGTTCTGCGACTTTTGCTCCCTGTTGTAGGGAAGCAACTTGTTGCTCAGTGGAGCAGTGCCCCTGCCACCTGCCTATGCCACAGGAAAAGGAGACCCCACTGTTGATTTTGGCTGTGGAGTCTGTAGAAGCAGCAGAGGACTATCACCATGATATGTGTACGCTGCTTTCCTTTCCAATGAAAACAGGACAGCAAAATATCGGCGAAGAGGCCCTGTCTTCGTTTACACAGGCTGCGCTTGCTGCAGCCCGTTTGCTTCATCTGGGAAGGAATCTATAGATCTTGCTTCTCCAGAGGGGGGATCTCTTCCACGCCAACGAGAACAGCCAGGGAGACATGGAAATAATCAGCCAGATGAAAAAGCTTATCCCAGCGCGGAACCTTTTGTCCGCTCATCCAGGCTTTCACAGCTGCCCGGGGTGCATTCAGGTAGTCTTCGATATCTTTTGGCGTTTTATTCTGCATTTCCATTAGCTTATTTAGCCGGCTGGCAAATATTTGTGCGTTCATTTTTCAGGCTCCTTGTTGGGAGATTTTGTAGAATGATGCTATCTTAAAATTATCTATGCATATATCTTACTGTTTATTTGTATGCTCGTCAATATTATTTCCTTTTTTGCACTTGTTCTTTTGGAAGCATGCAGAAAAGTTGTGTAGAAAATGGGGGCTTGCTTTGCATGATGCATTTATCGTTTGTGCCGGATGGGATTTTTTTTGATTTGGATGGGACACTTTGGGATTCTGTAGCAGAAATCAGTGCTGCATGGCAGAAAAGAGTGGCGCTTTATCCGGAGCTGGATATTCATTTCAGTGAAGACGATGTGCGTGCCTGCATGGGGCTGAGCATTGATGCGATTGCACACCGTTTGATGCCCGGCCTTCCGAAAAAAGAGGCATTGCTGCTGATGGATGAATGTTTGGAAGAGGAGTATCGATATCTTCGTCGGGCAGGCGGCAAAATCTATCCCGGAGTGGGGGATGTGCTGGCTGCACTTTCCTGCAGTTTCCCTCTTTTCATTGCCAGCAACTGTCAGCAGGGATATATTGAGAATTTTTTGGAATTCAGCGGTTTTGGTGGATTCTTCCGGGATTCAATCTGTTTCGGAGATACACAGCAGAGCAAGGGGCAGAACATTCTGCAGCTCTGCCGTAAGCACGGCCTGAAGCAGGGAATCTTTTTGGGAGATACAGAGACGGATCGTCTTGCGGCAGAGGAAGCGCAGATCCCTTTTTTATGGGCTGCTTATGGCTTTGGCAAAGTCGAGAGCTATCTTTACCGCATCGACAGCTTTCCTGCGCTTCTTTCTTTGCTGGATTTTTAGCTGGGGCAGATTGTGGCTTTCTCAGGCTGTATTTGCCTTTATTTTGCTGTGATTTTAGCATTCTGGGCCAAAACCCGGGCCTTCCCCTGAAAAGAAAGACATTTGTTTTGCTCTTAATAATAAGATGCAGGATCGAGAGGCCTTTCTCCGGTGGCGGCCATCGTTTGATTTACCGGCCCAGGAAAGGAGAATGAGCCGGGTCGGAACTGCATTTTTGCTGCACTGCAGTGAACAGAAAACAAGTGGAATTTATTTGAGCTTTTCATATATTTTCTCTCTCAGCCGGAAAATGTTTTCTACGGGCTGCATTGCATCCTTGCACAATTTTTCACCCAAAAGGAAGGATCTCTCTGCCGGAGTCGGCTCCTTTGAAATGGAACTTATCTCATCCCAGGGCAGTCGCAAAAAACTTTGATTGCGGCGAAAGAAAATGGCTTGCTATTTGCTTCTCGCAGACGGCAAGCCATTTTTATTTGAACGGATAGGGCTCATTTTTTGGCGGTTTGGTTTATCCATTCGCTGTTTTGCATGGTGCAGAAAAAGGCTTTTGGATACGCGCTACAGGCAAATTAGCTCCTTTGTGGAGAGGAAGAGATTTTCTCCTTCGGAATCCCGGACCAACAGGGTATCTTCAATACGGATTCCGCCCCATCCGGGAATGTAAATGCCCGGTTCAATCGTGATGAAACTGTTTTCTGGGATATTTCCCTGTCCACGGGGGCTGACCGTAGGGAGCTCATGGATCTCCAGGCCCACCCCATGCCCTAATGCATGAGCAAATTTGTCACCGTAGCCTTTATCCGCGATGAAATCCCTAGCTACCGCATCCAGCTGCTTTCCGGAAATCCCGGCTCGGATCGCTTCTTCTGCCAGCAGATTTGCCTCTAGAACGATGCGGTAGATATCCTCTTCCTTGGGGGATGCCGGGCCTAAGTGAAGGCTGCGTGTCATATCCGCATGATAAGCCTGGTAAGCGCAGCCAAAATCTATGGTAATAAATTCTCCTTTTTTCAGCTTTTTTTCTGTGGCCGCAGCGTGGGGTAGGGCACCGCGTTCTCCGGAGGCTATTACAGGCGGAAAACTTGATTCGCAGCCATACTCATGGAAAAGGCAGAAGAGCCGCCATTCCACTTCTTTCTCTGTTTGTCCGGGCTGAATAAATTCACAGATTTTTGCGAACACCCTGTCTGTGTATTCACAGGCTTGGCGCATCAGCAGGATTTCTTCAGGATCCTTGCAGCTGCGCAGCTTTTCAACCAGGGAAGAGCAGGGCAAAAGCTGAAAACCCTGGCATTGTTCCACTAGATTTTCATACATATGGTAGGAGATGTGCTCTTTTTCAAATCCCAGCCGGGAACAGTTGTGCTCCCGGCAGAGCAGGGAAACCGTTTTTTCCAGGGAAAGGGCAGTTTCCCTGTAGTCGATTACTTCAAAATCTTTGCATTCCGCAGTGGCTTGGCAGGTATATCGGCTGTCTGTAAGAAGATAGTTTTTTCCATCAGCGCCGTTCCCCGTAAGGAGAAGGCAGGAGTCCTCTCCGCTGAAGCCGCTCAAATAGCGTACATTACTTTTTTTTGTCATAAACAAAGCTTGCAGGCCCTGCGCAGCCATTGCTTCCCGCAGTGCGTTCAGCCGCTTATTCATAGCGTGGTCCTTTCTTTTGTTCTGATGAAGGTCTGTCTTTTATGGTCTTCTGCGGAAACCATAGAAGGCTTTTCGGGAAGAAAAAGGGGCTTTCACCTAATTCCGGCTGGGGTTAAAATCCCCCGGAGCCAGGTGATAGCGAACGCGGAATTCCTGAGGTGGCATTCCCATAACGCTTTTGAAGGCGCGGGTAAAAGCAGAATGGCTGTTATAACCAACCTGAATGGCAATATCTACGATCTCCATATCCGTGGCACAGAGCAGCTCCCGGGCCTTGCTCATTCTCAGCTGCCGTAGATATTGCGCGGGTGACATGCCGGTTTGCTGCTTGAACCAGGCATTATAATAAGTCACATTATAGTTTTCCATCTCTGCCAGGAAGCTGACAGTAATGGGCTCATCATAATGATCCTGGATATAGCGCAGGGATTGCGTACTTCTGTTCTCCATGATTTTGCTGTAGAGATAATAGTATAGGTAGTAGATGGAACTGCTATTTGGATTGCTGGTCAGCTCGTTGATGATCAGCTCTACGATCGGCTGCAGCTCCTTTGGGATAGGAAAGATTTGTGGGGTCTCCAGGCTTTGTCTGTCCTGCCTGCCGATCAGAGCCAGAGGTACATCAACTACGATCAGTCCGCTTTTACAAAGGCATTGGTGCTCTGTGGATGATGGAATGAAGCAGAGTTCCCCGGGGCGGACATGGTATTCCTGCCTGGCCACCCACATATGCAGTGTTTCTGTCAGCGGAAGGATCAGCTGAGGGTGGTCGTGCTCATGGCGGCAGCGACATTCGTTGATAATATGAAAATCAATGCGGTTCATCATCTTATTTACCTTCTCTAACATATATGGCCGGGAGCTATTCTTCTTCCAGTATAGCAAAAACATTTGGAACTGCAAAGCAGCTTTGGCTTCAGATGTGATTTATTGTTAAATAGATAATAAAAATAGGCAAAAAAACCTGTTAGAGAGAAGATTTATCTGAAAAGTGTAATCCACAGAAATGGTAAAGAACGAATACCTTTCCACTGCGAAACGCATAGAAGGGATGCTGTTTTTCAAAAGCTGCGGTGTTTTTTTTGCCGGAGGTAAAAACAGGGTTTGAAGAAGAAAAATAGGAATAAAAAAGGGAACTTTATCTTTTGAAATCAAGTCTTTTTAATTACACCTAAAATTTTGGCAGAGGCATTTTCGTTGACGATTTTATTTAATCATGTTACTATATTGTTGTATAAAAATAATTTAAGTATAAAGGAGAAGATTTATGAAAAAATCGGTGCTGCTTATTTTGATATTGGGAGTTTTGATCTGTTTCTCTGCCTGTGGCGGTAGCGGAGAAACCGGAAACTCCGGCTCATTAGTGAGCTCGGATTATGTTTATGTTCCTGAATATTTTCCGCTCCCGAGCAATGAAATGGATAATGTTGATAATATTTCTTACTATGATGGTAAACTCTATTTTTCCAGCTACGGTGTTGTGGGCACCCGTGAGCCTTCTGCCGAAGAGTTGGAATGGACCGAAGGTGTCGTGGAAGAATGGATGACTGAGCTTTACGGTACCGCTTTTTACTCGGTCAACCTGGATGGTTCCGAATTTACCAGGCTGGAAGGCTTTGAGCCCAGCCCTCTGCCCGAGGGAATGATGGGGGATACAAGTGTCAATTCCTTCACGCTGGATCACGAAGGCAATTTCTGGATTCTTGAAAATCAGTATGTCTATACCTATGATGAAGATGGTGCGTGGTTGGATGGCGGCGAAAGCTTTTTCCTGAGAAAACTGGATTCCAATGGCACTGAGATCGGCTTCATTGACCTTGAGCCCGTGGTTTCCAAGCAGGAGTGGTTCTATGCCAACGGCCTTAGTGTTGACAAGCAGGGTTTTATTTATGTTTGCAGTGAAAATACGGTTTTCGTTATGGATCCTTCCACCGGCAGCCTGGCTTTTGAAGTTATGCTTGAAGGTGATGGCTGGATCAATACTATCGTGGCCTTGTCTAATGGTAAGGTCGGTGCCAGTCTCTATGATGCAAACGGCAATTACCTGATTAAAGAAATTGATGTGGAAAGCAAAGCCTTTGGCAAGGAATATAAGCTGCCCCCGACTTCCTATGAACTCTACAGCGGTGGTGGAGAATACCTGGTCTATTGCTCTGATGCCAATTATCTTTACGGCGTGAAAGCGGATAGCGGTGAATCTGTTGCTTTGCTGAATTGGATCGACAGCGATATCAACACCAATGATATGCGCAATGTTATCCCCCTGGAGGATGGCCGAATCATTTGCTTCAATCAGACTTATTCTTATGATGAGGATGGAAACTATACCGGTAGCCAGGAGGTGGTCGCTCTCACCAAGACCCCGGCAGCCGATGTTCCGGAGAAGAAGATCCTGACCTTGGCAACCATGTGGTTGGATTATAACATTCGCTCTGCGGTTAT
>JAUMYD010000124.1 GCA_030528765.1 Bacillota bacterium | reverse complement strand
CAACCAGCGTAGCCAGCGCAATGCACAGCAAAACTGTCAGCAGGGGGATTCCCGCTCCTGCCGCTAGCCAGGCTTTCCGGCCTTCGGGCCGGAGCTACATACAGATGCCTGGGGATTGCTCTTTCTCCGGGCTTTTTCCTGATGCAGGCTTTGGAACAAATCCTCCGCGGCAGCGGTCTTTTCCAGGGAGGGGGCGGCGCTTTTATGGGGGAGAATGCGAAAATTTGCTGCTTTTTCACGGAGTTTTTGGGAAAGGGCCCAAATTTCCCGGAATCAAAAGCCTTGGATGTTTGCTTCTTCCAGTAATCTATGTTATAATACGCTTTATGATACGATAAGATTCTTGTGTGTAAGTTTTGCTTTTCCAATACACAGCAGATAGGATCGGAGGCTGCTTATGAATACACAAAGCCAGGACACTGCTGTCCGCAAAAAGAGAAAGGTCCGGAAGAAGAGAAGGATATTCCTTTCCATCCTTTTCATCCTCTTCATGCTGGCTATGCTGGGCTGCCTGATCGTAGCCTTTTATGTGCTTTCCCTGCAGGAGGAGCTTCCGGATATCACTGCGGAGGATCTGGTGAATGCGCAGACCAGCTTTGTTTATGATGCACAGGGCGCGCAGATCGCTGAGCTGCACGGCGGGGAAAACCGTATCAGCGTGAGCCTGGAGGATATGCCGGATTACCTGATCGACGCGTTGATCGCCAGTGAGGACGAGCGCTTTTACGAGCATAAGGGTGTGGATTTCCGTTCTGTTATGCGTGCGCTGGTGATCGATACCGTGGATTCCCTGCGCGCAGGGGAGGTCACCTTCAGCCAGGGTGCTTCCACCATCACCATGCAGCTGGTGCGAAATGTCATTGACGAGCGCGAGAAATCCCTTCCCCGTAAGATCAAAGAGGCCCTGCTGGCCCTGGAATTCGAAAAAGAATACGAAAAGCAGGAGATCCTCTATTACTATATGAACGAGATCTATATTGGCCCCAGCGTCTATGGGATGCAGGCTGCCTCCGAATACTATTTCGGTAAGGATGTGGCGGATATCAGCATGTCTGAGGCTGCTCTGCTGGTGGGTCTGATCCGTAACCCGGGCCATTATTCCCCCTATTCCAATCCGGAAGGGGCACTGAATATCCGCAATACGGTCCTGGGCCTGCTGGCGGATTATGACCCCCTGCTCTACGGCAGCTCTGCCATTGCTGCCAAATCCGATCCTCTGGTGGTCTTTGAGGGGGATGATGACAGCGCGGATTATATGTATCCCTGGTTTGTGGATTATGTGATCGCAGAGGGCATTGATGTTCTGGGCGAGATGGGCCTGGACAGCTCCTATATCTATACCGGCGGTCTGCGGGTCTACACCACTTTGGATGTACGCATCCAGAATATCATGGAGGAGGCCTATGCCAATCCGGAGAATTTCCCCAGCAGCAGCACGGGGGATATCGTGGAAAGCGCCATGGCCATTGTGGAGCCGAATACCGGCATGATCCGCGGCCTGGTGGGCGGCCGTGAATACACGGCCCGCCGGGGCTTTAACCGGGCAACAGAGCTGATCCGCTCCCCCGGCTCCACCATCAAACCGCTGGTGGTCTATGGCCCCGCTGTGGAGCTGGGCTATGGCTCCGGCAGCATGATCGATGATTCCCCGGTGACCTACGGGAGCTGGTCCCCCAATAATGACGATCATACCTTTATGGGGCGCATCACCATGCGCACAGCCATCATGCGCTCCCGCAATGTCTGCGCGGTGAAGATGCTGAACCAGATCGGCGTGGCCAATGGCTATGCTTACGGCCTGAAGCTGGGCCTGCCGCTGGACCCCACTGATGAGACGAATCTGGCTATGGCTCTGGGTGGCCTGGCCTACGGCGTGGCACCGCTGGATATGGCAGGGGCCTTTGCTACCTTTGCCAGCCAGGGGATCCACACGGATCCTTATGCCATCACCCGCATTGAGGATGCTCAGGGCAATATCGTTTATTCTGCCCAGCCCGAACGCACAGAAGTCTTTTCCGCCCAGACGGCTTATATCGTGACGGATATGCTCTGCAGCGCGGTCAACGGCGGTACAGGTACGGCCGCGAAGATCAGCGGCTGGCAGACTGCGGGCAAGACCGGTACCAACGGCCTGCCCTCTGCCAAGGATGACCCGGATTATGCCGGGAAAACGGGTACCAAGGATGCCTGGTTCTGCGGCTACACCCCCATGCTCTCCGCCGCTGTCTGGATGGGTTATGATAACAAAAAGGATGCGGACGGCACCCTGCAGTATCTGACCAATCTTTATGGCGGCACCTATCCGGCCCGTCTCTTCAATACGGTGATGACCAGGGTCATGGAAGGCTATGAGATCCAGAATTTCGTTCGCCCGGATGGCGTGGTGAATGTTTCCATCGATACGAAATCCGGTATGACTCCCAGCTCCCTGACACCATCTACCTATATCAGCTCAGAGCTTTATAATTCCAATGCCATGCCCGGCGGCCCCAGTGATGCCTGGCAGAGTGTCAACATTTGTACGGAGACCGATGCTGTCGCCGGGGAATTCTGCCCCAATGTGGAGGCAAAGGTGGCCCTGATCCGCAAGGAAGGGATGGTCAGCGAGAAGGCTGCGGATTACGGCCTTTACGCGCCCTATGCCAAATGCTCCACCCACACTACTTACCAGGCCGGCATGCAGGCCGTGCAGATCTGCACCGACCCCCGCCACAATGGGGAGGCGGTGCTGGCCAATGTGGCAGGCAGCAACGGCGAGGGCGGCTGCCCCAGCTCCTCTGTGGCGACCCGCTACTATTATCCGCAGTTCACCCCCTATCGCTATTGTGCTCTGGAGGATCACCAGGTCAGCCGCTATGGCAATATGGACGAGGAGGAGGATGAGGATGACAGGGATGATGAAGAGGAGAAAAAGGATTCCCATGGCAACAGCAGCGAAGCCCCGGTGAAGCTGCAGACACCCAGCGGCCTTTCTGTTTCTGCCAGAAACGGCGTGATCGTGGTCAGCTGGTCTGCAACCAATGTGGGCGGCACCATCTATGTGGTGGAGCGCGTGGATGAAGCCGGAAACAGAGAGCGCTTCATCGCCACCGGCAACAGCTACACGGATAACAATGCGGAAGAGGGCGTCAACTATACCTATCGGGTATATGCCTATTATGAGGCGCAGTCCCTGACCAGTGACTGGTCTTCCAGCATCAGCGGGAAGCTCTGATCAGAAACACAGCGTTTATTTTTGCAAATGTAACATATATTTTCTGGAGGGATTTTCATGTCTGGACATTCTAAATGGGCGAATATCAAAAGAAAAAAATCTGCCAACGATGCAGAACGCGGTAAGATCTTTACCAAGATCGGTCGTGAGATCCAGGTGGCCGTGCGCCAGGGTGGGCCGGATCCGGATGGTAACTTCCGCCTGAAGCTCTGCATTCAGAAGGCAAAGGCCAATAATATGCCTTCGGATAACATCAAGCGCTGCATTGAAAAGGCGGCCGGCCTGGGTGGCTCTGACGCCATCGAAGAATTCAATTACGAAGGCTACGGTGCCGGCGGTGTGGCCATCCTCTGCGAGATGATGACTGATAACCGGAACCGCTGCGCCAGTGAGATCCGCTACATCTTCAGCCGCAATAACGGCAACCTGGGTGAAACCGGCTGCGTCAGCTATATGTTTGACCGCAAGGGTGAGATCCAGGTGGAGATGGAAGGCGTGGATGAGGAAGAACTGATGATGACCGCCCTGGATGCCGGTGCAGAGGATCTGACGGTGGAGGAAAGCGCCGTGATCATCACTGCCCCCGGGGATCTGGAAGCTGTCCGTTCTGCCCTGCTGGATGCAGGCTTCAATGTGAGCAGCGCGCAGGTCATCATGCAGCCCTCCAATACCATCGAAATTACCGATGTGGAGACGGCTGCCAAGCTGATGAAGCTTATCGATGCGCTGGAAGACAATGATGACGTGAACAATGTTTACGCCAATTACGAGATCAGCGATGAGATCATGGAGCAGCTTTGATTCTCCCCAAAACTGAAGCAAAAAAGGCGAAGGTCTTTTGACCTTCGCCTTTTTATCTGCCTTTTGCTGGGGATCAGCCTGCTTATGCCCTTCCTTTGCCGCAGAAAGCCTCTGGAGGGGGCTGCTGCGTCCCCTACAGACAGTGCTTTTTGAGGAGCACAGGAACAGCAAGGAGCAGCAAGGAACGGAGATCACTTCTCCGCAAGAGAAGGAATACTCTTGTTTTTCATGTTTAGGTTTGCATTTGACAACATGTTTTCCTGCGTTTTTCCCCTGGAAGCCTGGAATTGCAGGAAGTCATTATAGAACTTATCCACATTCTCAAGCAATTGCGGTAGCTGGGCATCTTTACCCGGAACACTCAGGTAGCTATCCATTTTTTCTTTCATCTCATTGATCAAGTGCTTTTTATTAGAGAAGCCACTGATGTTGATCGTGAGAATCCCCTCTTCGCGAAACTTTTGCCGGGCGACAAGAAGGACCATCAGCTTTGCGGCTTCAGTCTTGAAAGAGTCATTTTTTCTTTCCTTCTCATTAGCATTGGAAAGCATGAAGGAAGTCGAATTGATCAGATCATCATAGGGGCTCTGCTGCTGCCGCTGTTCTTTGGTAAGACTTACTTTCTCTTCGTAGTCAGCCTCCATTTCCATATAATCTGCCGTAAGATTTTCCTCATTCACAGTGAACAGGGGCTCAGGAACTTTTCTTTTGAATGTATCCGTTTGATCATTGACCCGAATCTCATATACACTGCTGCTTTCATTCAGCGGATCTTCCTCAAGCTCAGGCTTATGCTCGGCCTTCTCAAGCGCAGTCTCAGCCTGCAGGCCACTCTGCAGGAGGTCTGCAATGTCCAGCACCTGTCTGGCCAGATTAAGCCGGGTTTTGCCGTTTTCGGTTATGGGGATGTTTTTTTTCAGGCTGATATAGTTCGCCGTTGCCTCACGCAGAGTATTGACGAGTGTATCAAGATTCTCTTCGGGCATGCCATCCTTAAAGGGCTTCAGTGCGTTGAACATCGCTTTGTATTCCGTGGAATTCCACAGTACGCTGTCGTAGGAGGCTTTCATACTGTTATAGAGACCCTTCAAAAAACTTGTTTGTCTACCTCCTTCGCTCAACGGCTTATTCATCGCATCCGTGACTTCTTTTTTCCGCTGCACTTTGGCACGGGCTTCCGCATCCTCCAGCGTAGTGCATTTGGGCGCAGTCTCGATCTCGCTCGGCTTGAGCAGGGGCTCCATTCGATGCACAAGCCAGCTATCCATGAATGTTGCGGTGTATAAGGGCTCAAAGATATGCATCCGGGTCTGATAATCCCCAATCTCTTTGACCTTCTCCATGTAGCCTTTAAAATGTTTGTTTGCCTCTTTATGCAGCCCTTTCAGCTGTGAAATGCGATCCTGTGGGCTGAGATCTTCATCCTGTTTCTTCCAGAGCTGATAGATCTCTTCCATCTTCTTCATTCCCTGGGCGAGATGGTATTTCATCTTTTCTTCCTGGAGGACCTCTTCAGGAGACCGGGGATAAAGGACAACACCGGCCTCCTGGGGTTCCTCTGTCATCCCTTTGAAATCCTCGTAATCCGGGAACTCTTCCTTCATGAGGGAGAAATACTTATCAAATCTTTCTTTAAAAAAATTGGTCATGGCTTATTCTCCTCTTTCCTTTATTTGAGGCAGCTTCGCTGCTTTCTCCAGTCTCCCATCAGCGGCTCGGTATATTTTTCCAGGGATCCGCCA
>JAUMYD010000123.1 GCA_030528765.1 Bacillota bacterium | reverse complement strand
AGCAGCAACCGTGTCAGCTCCATTTCATGCCGGAAAAGACTTTCCAGGCCCTGGGCCTGCACAAAGGAAAGGCTGTGCCCCAGCCCCAGGATGCCGGGGATATTCATGGTTCCGGCTTCCAGATGATCCGGAAAAAAAGGCGGCATATCCCCGGAATCCGAACGACTCCCCGTGCCTCCGGCGATCAGGGGCTCGATGCGCTCTGCCAACTCCGGAAGAAAGGCGATCCCGCCGCTGCCCTGAGGGCCCAGCAGACCCTTATGTCCGGTAAAGCAAATCGCATCCACGCCCAAAGCCTGCATATCCAGGGGGATATGCCCCGCCGTCTGGGCACAATCCAGCACCAGAGGCACACCATGGGCATGGCAGAGCTTCGCCACAGCAGCCGCATCCTGGATGGTGCCGCAAACATTGGAGGCATGGCAAAGCAGCATCAGCTTTGTCTCCGGACGAAACAGCTTTTCCAGATCCTCCAGCTTCAGGCGTCCCTGCACATCACAGGGTGCCACATCCAGCGCCACTCCAGCTGCCTGCATCTGCCGGGCCGGCCGCCAAACCGCATTATGCTCCATGCCGCTGATCAGCAAATGATCCCCCGGGAGCAGCAAACCCTTTATGATCATATTCAGGCTCATGGTCACGCCGGAAGTAAAGATCAGATAACGGGGATCCGGGCAGGCAAAAAAGGCGGCGATCCGCTCACGGATCCCGATAATATCAATTTCCATATGGGCAGCTGCGGCGTTCACAGCCCGGTTGATATTTGCGGCTCCGCAGTCAAGCGCCTGTGCAATAGTCTTCCCCAGGCCGGGAGCTTTGGGAGAGCTGCCTGCCGCATTATCCAAATAGATCATCTTTCTCTCCTGAAAATGGCGAAGAGCTCCGCCAGAATATCCTGCTTCATCCTGATATATTCCCTGCTGCGAAAGAAAACCCCTTCCAGCCGCTGTTCTTATCAATAAACAACGACATTTATTCTAATTTCTTGCAGATAAAACCTTTCGCCCGGCCGGGAAACCCACCTCCGGCAGAAAAAAGCTGCAAAAACAGTACCTCACCGCTTATACAAAAACGCTGAAGCTATTCATCCAGACGGCGTCCGATCCCCTTTTCCAGCAGGGCGACCAGATAATACATGGCAGCAGCCAACACACACAAAAGCAAAACACTGCCCATGACCAGATCCATTTTAAAGACCTGCCCGCCATAGATGATGAGATAGCCCAGGCCAGCCTTGCTGCAGAGATATTCCCCCACGATCACACCCACCCAGGACATGCCCACATTGATCTTCAGCACGGAGATCGTCGTGGGAAGGGAGGCAGGAAGAATGACCCGGCTCAGGATCTGCCAGCGGTTCGCACCAAAAGTCCGCAGCAGCAATATCTTTTCTGCCTCCACCTCCCGGAAGCCATTGAGCACGCCAATGATGGTGACGACAATGGAGATCAGCAGCGTGACCACCACAATAGAGCCCATGCCTGCGCCCACCCAGACGATGATGACCGGACCCAGAGCGATCTTTGGCAGGCTGTTCAGCACCACCAGGTATGGATCAAAAATACGCTGGGCCGTGGCTGAGCACCATAAGGCCACAGCCAGCAAAAAGCCCAATACCGTACCCAGTACAAAGCCGATGACGGTCTCCAGCATGGTACGGCCAATATGGGGCCAGATGCTGCCATCCGCAAACATTCTCCCTAAAACAGTCAGACAGCGGCTGGGTGAGCTGAAGATAAAAGGGTCGATCCAGCCCAGCCGGGCAGCCAGCTCCCACAGACCCAGCAAAGCGAAAAGCAACAAAATCTGCATCCCATTTACAAAGCGGCTGCGCCGCCTGATCTTTTGCAGATACAGCTCGTGCGCCGGAGAGCAGCATTCGCGTTCAGGCATCCTCATTCAGCTCCTTCCATATACGATCAAAGCAGGCAGCGAATTCCGGGGCCTGGCGTTTCTCCAGTACCCGCCCTGAACTGCTGCTCAGAAAAATTCTTTCCTGATAGCGGATCTGCCCGGGACGGGCAGAAAGCACCAGCACCCGATCTGCCATACTGATGGCCTCAGAGATATCATGGGTCACCAGAACGGCAGTCTTCCCCCGGCTGCGGATAATGGTGCCAATATCGTCAGAGACCCGAAGCCGTGTCTGATAATCCAAGGCGGAAAAGGGCTCATCCAGCAGAAGCAGCTCCGGCTCCAGCGCCAGGGTGCGGATAAGCGCTGCCCGCTGTCGCATCCCGCCGGAAAGATGCCGGGGCAGGCTGTTCCGGAACTCTGCCAGCCCATATTGCTCCAGCAAAGCCGCCACTCTCTCCTTTTGTGCCGACTTCACCTCTCCGCGGATCTTTAAGCCCAATAAAACATTGTCCCACAGCGTACACCAGGGAAACAAATGGTCATGCTGCAGCATATAGCCCACCAGGGGCGGAATGCCTTCCCCCACCGGCTCCCCGGCAATGCGGATCTCCCCGGAAGAGGGACGCAGCAAACCGGCGATCAAAGACAGGATCGTGGATTTCCCACAGCCGGAGGGCCCCACAATGGCCAGGAAGGCCCCCTTCTCCAGCTGCAACGAAAGATCGGAAAGTGCCGCCGTCTCTCCCTGGGGGGTGTGGTAAAGCATGGAAACATTTTCCATCTCCAACAGCGGCGCAGCAATTTCAGCTCTCATAATTTACCTCCCGAACAGGTTGTTTATAATTAAATATATGAAAAGCTGCGAAAAGGGTTCCCCTCTCTCCGCTGCGGACCGGGACAAAAAAGGGCACAGGCTCCTCTGCTTTCCGGCAGACGAAGCCGCGTGCCCTCTCCTATCGCGTACCCTCTCTTATATTGAAACTTCAGGCCCAGTACATGCTATTTCACAAGTGCTTCCCCGATGCTGTTTTCCACCAGCTCTTTCATTTCCGGCGCTTCCTCAATGATACCTGCCTCCCGGATGATGGCCAGCAGGCGTTCATAATCCTCTTCCAGCATCATGGGCTCGCTCTTCCAAACATCAATATCCAGATAGCGCTGGACCACGGTGGCGATCAGCTCCGGCTCACTGTCCGGGAAGCTTTCCAGAATGGCCCCGGCAATCTCCTGCGCACTGTGGCTCTGCACATATTGCTGGCCCTTATAGATGGCCCGAACAAAGGCCTCCACCAGCTCCGGCTGGGAGCCAAGATAATCCTTGGTCACCATGAAGCAGGTAAAGGGGGCATCTCCGGCGGCCTCCCCCACAGAGGCAACGATATAACCTTCCCCGGCCAGCTCCATGGCAGAAGCGGAGGGCTCGAACATGGTCACATAATCATCCTCCCCGGCAATGAAAGCGCCGCCCATCAAGTCAAACTGCACATCCGTGCGGACAGTCACATCCACATTGGGCGTCATTCCCTGCTGCTTCAGCACATATTCCAGGGTCATCTCCGGCATACCGCCGGAACGGCCGCCGATCACCGAAGTTCCCACCAGCTTTTCCCAGCTGAAGGCTTCATCCGGCTCTTTCCCCAGCAGGAAGGAGCCATCCTTTTTAGTCAGCTGCGCCACGATGACCGCATGATTCTCCCGGCCCTCGTTTTTCACATAGACCGCCGTCTCCGGCCCCATCAGACCCACATCTGCCTGGCCGGAAAGCAGCGCCGTCATGCTCTTGTCCGAGCCGCCGCCGTTCACCAGCTCGATCTCAATACCCTCCTCGGTAAAATAGCCCTGCTGCATCGCAACATAAAAGGGGGCATAAAAAATGGAATGTGTCACTTCGTTCACCCGCACAGTGCTCAGCTCCTCTCCCTGGCCGCATCCGCAGAGGGAAAGCAGTGACAGAAGCAGAACGGACAGCAAAAGCAAAGCGGGTTTCCTGAATTTTTTCATGCAAAAAGCACCTCCTTTTTTGTGCTACCATGTTATGCAGCGGGGAAAAGGAGGTGCTTATTTTCGGCCCAAAAAGCCTGTTTCTATCGGGAAGCTTCGGGATAAGCTATCTTTTTTGCGAAAGAAGGTTCAGAATAAAAAACAGCGGCACAGAACCGGAAACTGCTATGGCGATGCCCTGAAAAGCAAAACAGGCCTGCATATTGGCGATATTCAGAGTATCTTCCAATCAGCCGCCG
The DNA here is from genome assembly GCA_030528765.1 of Bacillota bacterium. GTDB lineage: Bacteria > Bacillota > Dehalobacteriia > UBA4068 > UBA4068 > RGIG3155. Next base: position 1,681 of record JAUMYD010000123.1, on the reverse strand, counting down.
GGAACAGAGCCGGGCTTACCAAGGAATTAACGAACGGCCCATCCGGCGACCTTCACCCATAATGCTGCCGCTGCTCCGATCCGGCAGAGCAACAAAAAGCAGGCAGGCAAAATGCCCCTTACATATGCCTTCCTTTCTCTTGGATTCTCTTCTGATGAAAAGATAGGGTTCATTTCTTTACTTTGCCCGGAATGTCTTCCGCTTATTTGCTGACTTTCGCAATGCAAAAAACCAGCAAAATCACGCCCAGGCAGAAGAGCAGCGCACCCCAAAGCGTATCCAGCTGCCCGGCAAAGAGGCCGACCAGGCATCCTCCCAGGCCGCAACCCAGACTGTAAAGCAGATTTTCTTTTTTCATCGAGATCCTCTCCTTTTTTAATAAAAGTCGGCTACCTTCGGCTCCGGTGGCTGTGCGGATTTCACGCTCAGCACATCCAGCACCGGGCCATCCTGCTTATAGACAGGATTATACTCAATGGAAACCTTCACCTTCAGCTCTGCCCAGCCACCACTGCCGGGGGCTTTCTTCGGCCAGCGGCAGACAAGACCGCAGAAAGAGATGTCCTCTTCACAGCAGACCATTACATGCCGACCGGCAATGGTATAATTCTTAGGCAGCTTCTCGCTAATAACGACCAGCCCCTTGAATTGCAGGATCTTTTCGTGATATTTGTCCTGCTCCTCCATGATATCCCGATACCAGTGGGCATAATCCCCATCCTTGATCTCTACCACGGGCGCATCCAGATCAAAAGGAAGCGGATCCTCAATATCATCCTCTTCCGTGCGCCCGCCCGGATATTCATAAACGATAAGGGCAGAACGGCTGACGCTACGGGCGATCTGGTGCAGGGGCAGCTTATCCTGTTCCGTGGTCATGCGGTTAAAGACCACCATTTCCGTTTCCTTCAGCTTATCCCCCACCAAAGGGCGCATATTGCGGTCAAATTGGACAAAAGTCCGGGCATCCGCAAACATCATGCTCTGGTAGATGACCCACTCCTCCGGCATGGCATCAAAAAGGGGATCCAGCATCCACATACCATTGTATTCCACCAATACCCGTGTAGCAGAGGAATCCTGCAGGAGCTGAGCCAGACAGGCCTCTGTCAGCTGCTCCGGAGCATCCACCACTGCGATCTCCACATTCCGGGAGGCAAAGCGGGAAGGATCATATTCGACCTCCCCCTCCTCACAGAGCAGCAGAAGCGTGGGCTCTCCGTCATTGAAGCGGTGATCTTCCAGCGTCTCCTGAATGAAGCTGCTCTTCCCTGACTCCAAAAAACCCAGGAACAAATAGACCGGGATCTCTCTTTTCTGCATATCATGCCCTCCTGCTGATGCCAAACAATTCCGTCAAAGCAGCCTGCTTCAGACGGGAGCCGATCACGCAGAGACGGCCGATCACAGCCGGGCTGCCGCTTCGAAGCTCTGGTTCCCCGGGAACATAATCAAAATGCAGCCATTCCGCGCCGCCTGCGCAGACAATGCCCTTTGCCCGCAGCACCAGGCCAAAGCGTTCCTCATCCGCAAGCTGGCTCAACATGGCCTGCAGCTCTTCCGGAGAGAATTCCCTGGTTGTTTCCGCGCCCCAGCTGACAAAGACCTCTTGCGCATGGTGGTGGTGGTGATGCTCATGCCCGCAGCCGCAGTGCTCATCATGCTCGTGGTGATGCTCGTG
>JAUMYD010000122.1 GCA_030528765.1 Bacillota bacterium | reverse complement strand
TATATTTTCTGCCTTGAAAGCAAAAGACAAGGAGGTTCTCTATGCACCAGCCGATTTCTGCACGAAAGACGGCCTTTCCGGGCTTCCGGGAGATCCGACTGGAGGATCAGCAGCTTTTCCGGGCACAGCTGGAAACAATGCTTTTCCGCCCCCGGCTTATCAGCTATTGCTTCTCCAGCTTCTTTCTTTGGCAGCACTGGGAAAATTTTTTCTGGAAGCAGCAGGGAAAGGCACTCTGCATCCTGACGACAAGCCCGGATTCCCCGGCCAGGCCGGCAGCTCTTCCTCCTCTGGCACCGGATCCGGAAAGCTTCCAGCAGGGCCTGGAGCATCTGCTGCAGCTCTTCCACCAGCAGGGAGAGACCCTCTGCCTCAGAGAAATCGATACAGATATGAAGGAGCAGATCTCGCAGCGTTGGCCGGGCAGATTTCGTCCGGAGGAATATCCTGCCGGAAACAACTACATCTACCTCCGTGAAGCATTGGCCCGGCTTTCCGGGAAAGGCTATGCCCATAAACGGAACCACCGCAACTATTTTTTCCGCAGCAACCCAAACTGGCAGCTGCTGCCTTTGACAGCCACACTGGCAGACTCCTGCTCCGAGGCATTTCGTAGCTGGGGGGAGGAGCTGCACCCGGGAAGCTCTGCCCTGCAGCTGGAGGCCATCGGCGTGGAAAAGGCCCTGAAGCACCGGGAAGCGCTGGGGCTCACCGGAGCAGCACTTTTGCAGGCAGGAAAGATCATTGGCTTCACGCTGGGGGAGGAGCTGGGCCGGGATTGCTTCTGCATTCACATCGAAAAGGCAGACAGCCGCTTCCGCGGTGCCTACCAGGCGATCAATTCTCTGTTTGCGGAAAAATACTGCCGGGGACGAACATACATCAATCGGGCAGAGGATGAGGGGGATCCCGGACAAAGATGGGCAAAAGAAAGCTACCGGCCCTGCCGGATGGAGAAAAACTATATTCTATGGGAGCAAGCATGAATATCCGCCAGACGGTTCCCGGAGAGGAAGCTGCGATCCGCAGACTCTGGATCGAAGGCTTCGGGGAGGAAGAACCCTACACAGACTGGTATTTCCGGCGAATCTATCGTCCGGCGCGCACACTCTGCCTATGGGAGAATGGGCAGCTGGCAAGCTGTTTGCAGCTGGCACCCTATCACCTGGCACTGAACGGCAGTATCTGCCGGGCGGTCTATCTGGTCGGTCTCGTAACGGAAAAGAGCCAACAAAACAGAGGCTTCGCTCGCTGCCTGCTCCATCATGCACTGCAAAAGCTGAAGCAAAGCGGCTGCCGCATGGCTATGCTTCACACGGAGCTTCCCAGGGTCTATGCGCCGCTGGGCTTCATCCACTGCTATCAACTGCGGCAGCAATGCTTCCCGGCACGGGAGACTCCCCTGCCCCAAAACTGGCGCAGTGCACAAATACGCCCGGAAGAGTTGGCCCGCTGTGACCAAATCTACCACAATATGACGCGCAGCTGGAATGGCTACATTCTGCGCAGCCCGGAAAACTGGCGCACCTTTATGGAGGATTTCCTCTGCGATGGTGGCGAGCTATGGCTAAGCAGCAAGGCCTACCTGCTTTGGCTGCCGGAAAAGGGACGCTTCCGTATCCATGAGATCGGCTATACAACAGAAACAGCTCTGCAGGAAGCAATTTCCCTGGCACAAACCCTGGCCCGGAAAGAAGGCTTCCCCTCCGCACACTGGTATGCACCGCTGCCCGCTCCGCAGCTGGGAGAGATCAGGGGAATCCGGCCCCACGTGATGTGCCGCCGGCTGGATGTGCCGGACAGCTGGTCTGAAGAGACGATTTCCCGCTTTACCGCAGAAAGCTATGGGATGACAAAGGATCGGAACTGGGTAAATGAGATCACCTGAGCGCCGGGGCGCGAATGCTCAGCCGCGGAGGCGAAATCCCCTTGAGAAGGCAGTTTTGCGGTCTTGCTGCGGGAGCGAAGCAAAGAGGGGCTTTTCGGAAACCGCTAAGATACAAAAGCCCCTGCAAAAAAGCAAGCCTGAACCGGAAAGAATCGGTTCAGGCTTTTTCTCTGATCAGCAAAATGCAGGCTTTCCAACGGAAGCACGTTTATCCCCGCAGCCTTTTCGCCAGTTCCGCGCAGCGGGTGGCAAAGCGGACAGAGTGCTCCAGTCCCTCTGTATCCTCCATGGCCTCACCGGCCTCCCGGCCAAAGACCATATTCCAGTAGGTAGAGCCCGGCACGATCATTCCGGAGATGAAGCAAAACATCAGCAGCTCCTGAATGCTGGCCGTGTGCCCGCCCCGGCGGCCAACAACCACCGGGCCGCCCACCATGCCATCCAGAAATCGCCCATGATGCGCGGAATGGGCAGAAAGCCGCTGGACAAAATTCATCACATCGCCCCGGACAGTTCCGTAATAGACCGGGGCACCCACGATAAAGCCATCTGCCTGCTCGATCTTGCGAAAAAGCTCCAAAGCGTCGTCCTGCAGAATACAATCCTTGGTTTCCCGACATTTCCGGCAGGCAATGCAGGAGCGGATCTCTTTCCCGGCCAGGGAAAGCAGCTCAGCCTCCACACCCTGCGCACGAATGGCCTCGGCGCAGGCTTCCAGCACCTGCATGGTATTCCCATCAGGCCGGGGGGAACCAGACAACAAAACGATTTTCATAACACCCTCCTGACTACTCAGCCCAAGTAAGGATCAGCGGATCCTGATCTTCCCGAACCATGACCGTATATTCGAACTGAACCACCTGACGGCGGTGGGGTGTTACCAGCGTCCAGCCATCATCATTGGCGTCCTCCACATAGGTATCGCCCATGGCGACGAAGGGCTCGATGGCCAGCACCACACCGGGCTGCAGGATGCGCTTATCCCGCCGCTCATGATAATTATAAATGCTGTCCGGCTCATCATGCAGAGTATGGCCCACGCCATGACCGCAGAGATTGCGGATGGTGGTATAGCCGTGACGATGGGCTTCTTTTTCCGCAGCCAGGCCAATACCGTTCAAAGGCGCACCGGCAATGGCCGCACGGATGGCGCATTGCAAAGCCCGTTTTCCGCAATCGATCAGCTTCTGGGTGGCAGCTTTCACCGGTGCTACAGCAAAGCTGGCGCCATTATCCCCAAAATAGCCATTCTTCACCGCAGAAACATCAATATTTACCACATCACCGGGCTGGATCACATAATCCCCGGGGATGCCGTGGGCAACGACTTCATTGACACTGATGCAGTTATGGCCGGGGAAATTATAGCAGGTGATGGGAGCAGATTTCGCACCATAGGAGGCCAGAATCTCTGCACCGATCAGATCCAGTTCCTTTGTGGTCATGCCGGGCTGCAGAGCTTCCCCCATTTTTTTCAGGGTGATGGCGCAGATACGCCCGATCTCCTGCATGCCAGCCAGTTCTTCTGCTGTTTTAATAATCATATGATCCGCCTCTTTTATTTGGTTTTCGGCGCAAATTTATGGGGCTGCTTTACCCGCAGTTCCAAAATCAGGCCGCAATCCGAACAAAGCACAGCCTGCACCGCGGAACCGCGAAAGCCGGGCTTCCCGGCTGCATTGCAGACGGTCAGACAAGCATAGCCGCTGAACTCCCCGCGCCCCAAATTTTTGCTTCCGCATTCAGGACATTTTTCTACCTTCATTCCTGTTTTTCCTCCCCCCGCTGCCGATACTTTTTTGGCAGTCTTCCTTCTTTGCGCAGAGCCTCCCGCAGGATCCACTCGATCTGCCCATTTACGCTGCGCAATTCATCCTCTGCCCATGCGTTCAGCGCGGCAAAGAGCTCCGCGTCCACACGGAGCGCGAAGCTTTTTTTACCGCTGTTTTCGCCAGCTGCCATCAATACATGCTCCCAACATTGATCACCGGCTGAGAGGAACGATCGGTGATGATGGATACCATCAGGTTATTGATCATGCTCATCTTCCGTTCTTCATCCAGCTGGCAGCCGGCTTCGGCTTCCAGCTTTTCAATGGCCATCTGGGCCATGCCCACAGCGCCATCCACGATGATCTGTCGGGCAGCCAGAATGGCGGCTGCCTGCTGCCGCTGGAGCATGGCAGAAGCGATCTCCGTGGCATAGGCCAAATGGGTCAGCCGGGCTTCCAGGATCTGCACGCCGGCTACATCCAAACGAGCCTGCAGCTCATCCTGGAGCTGGCGGCTGACTTCATCTGCATTGCTGCGCAGAGAGGCGCGGCCTTCATCGAAATCATCATAAGGATACTGGGCGGCCACATGGCGCAGAGAGGTTTCGCTCTGAATCTCCACAAACTGCTCATAATTGTTCACATCCAGCAGGGCCTTGGCCGGATCGGTGACCTTAAAAACGATCACGGCTGCGATTTCGATGGGGTTGCCGTTGGTATCATTCACCTTTAGCTTTTCGCTGTTGAAATTCCGCACACGCAGGGAAACCTTCCGGGCGGCAGAGAAAGGAACCGTCAGCCAGACGCCATTTTCCCGAATCACGCCCATATAGCGACCAAAAAAGGTGATAACAGCCGCGTTATTGGGCTGAACAATGACCAGACCGCAGAGCAAAACAAAAGCCAGACAAAAACCGATGATCCCCAAAATCAAAAACAAAGTCCAAAGGGCTGAGCCGGCAGAGAAACCAACACAAGCCCAGACCCCAAGACCGCAGAGAAGAAGGATCAACAAGATCCCCAAAAAGCCGTTCCATTTCCAGGCTTCCCGTTCTGGGGTACCAAAGGCCTGTTCTATGTTCTTTTTGCTCACGAAAAGCACCTCCTTTTGATATTAAAATAATATCATCAAAATATCACACCGTCAAGAAGATCTACGGGGGATTTGACGATATTTTTGTCAAGGTTTCCCCAGCTGCAGGGCGAAATACTATCTCAGAAAACAAACGAAAGGGTGAAGCCCATGGAAAAAGGCCTTCTTCCTGATACACAAATGAAGCAACAAAGAAAGGGACCCGGCACATACCTGCTGCTCTGTGCCGCTCTGCTGCTGGGGATCCTGCTCATTCCGCAGGCAGCAAAGGGCATACAGGAATGGCAGGATCCGGAACTGCGCATTGAACGCCTGCAAAAACGAGCCGCAGAGGAATTGCGCCTGTACTATCAGGGAGAAGGCAACTGGCTGCGCTGTCACCGCTTGCTGCAGCGCCTGGATAAGCTGCAGGAGGACGGCAAATAAAAAACAAAAAAGGAGGCACATGAAAAGGAGCAGCTTTTGCTGCTCCTTTTCATAATTTAACCTTATTGACTTCCCCCGGGCAGAGGCTTACAATAAAATAAAACAAATATGCGATTGGATAAATCTACTGCAAAGGGAGTACAGCTATGAACGGGACCAAAAGCCGAATCTGCGTTTATCAGGGAAATATAGTAAAGCTGGGCGTGGATGCCATCGTGAATGCAGCTAACACTTCTCTGCTTGGCGGAGGAGGTGTGGATGGCGCGATCCATGCGGCTGCCGGCCCCGAGCTGCTGGAGGAGTGCCGTGGGCTTCACGGCTGCCCAGTGGGCCAGGCCAAGCTGAGCAAGGGCTATCGCCTGCCTGCACCCTATATCATCCACACAGTGGGGCCCATCTGGCAGGGCGGGGATCAGCAGGAGCCGGAGCTGCTTGCCAGCTGCTACCGCGCATCCATGGAGATCGCAGCAGAAAAGGGATTTTCCAGCATCGCCTTCCCGGCCATTTCCACTGGGGTTTACGGCTATCCCAAGCAGGAGGCGGCCCAAATCGCCATTCGGACGATCACAGAGGCTTTGCAGCAGCACAGTGGGATCAAAAAAGTTTACCTCGTGGCCTGG
>JAUMYD010000121.1:3051-5799 GCA_030528765.1 Bacillota bacterium | reverse complement strand
CCCGGTTTTCCCGGGAGATTGCACAGGCCACAGGCAGCAGCAGGGTGCTTTTTTCAAACCCCGAGCTGGATGCGGAGGGCAAGCTGCATAACCGGGTTTTCCTGGCGGAAAAAGGGGAGCTTCGCCCCCTTTCCGCAGCTATGGCGAAATCCTTTGTACCCAATGCTTATATGGATTTTATTATGGAGCTGGGCGGGGAGGCTTTTTCTCTTTCCATTGACGGACAGGAACGGCGGATCGCTGTGCTGCTGGGGGATTTTACGGAAAAAGAACTGCCGGAATCCCTGATATCCGCAGACCTTTTGATTGATTTGAGTCAGCGGCCGCTCTTTTTTGATCGGGATCCAACTCCACCGCTGGCTCTTGAACGCGACTATATTCAGGTCAACGGCTGCGGTATTTTGAACTCCGGTTCGGCCTGCTATCTTTTGCCCGGCGGCAGCCGTTGTTATTCTTATGGCCGGCTGGATTTCGTTGCACCCTGCTTCAAACCTGGGCTTTACAGTTGCTTTGGTTCTGTAGAGCTTCCGGAGCAGGATGAGCTTTTGCGAGAAGGACTTGTGGCGGGTGTTTCCGCTTTTATGAAGCAGATCAACTGCGGAAAAGCTGTGATCGGCCTTAGCGGTGGGATCGATTCCGCATTGGCGGCCTGCATTTATAGCCGGGCTTTGGGCCCGGAAAATGTTTATTTGATCAGTATGCCGACCCGATATAACAGCGAAAAAACAAAATCATTGGCAGAAGAGCTGGCGGCTGCACTTTCCTGTCCCTTTGCTGTGATCCCGGTGGAGGAGGATGCTTTGCGTCTGCGGGAGCAGATTGAAAAGGCAGAGTTCTCCATTGCTGGCCTTGGCCGGGAAAAACTGCACCTGGGGGATTTAGCTTGGGAGAATCTTATGGCACGGGAGCGGGGCCGGATCCTGGCAGCAGCCTCCTCTGCGCTGGGCGGGATCTTTACCTGCAATGGGAACAAGGCGGAACTCACTGTGGGATATGCCACCTTTTACGGAGATCTGGCCGGCGGTTTTGCAGCGCAGGCTGATTTATGGAAGCACCAGGTCTATGCGGCCAGCAGAGCCTTTCAGCAGATCCTGCCGGAAGCGCCCATGGACAGGATCGCGGCGATCCGACCTTCTGCGGAGCTTTCCTGGAAGCAGGCCGTGGATGAAGGTCTGGGGGATCCGCTGCTTTACGATTACCATGATCATCTGTTGCGATATTGGGTGGAGAAAGGAGGAAGTATTCTGGAAGCCCTGCGGGCTTATGACGCTGCGGAGTTGGAAGAGCTGCTGGGCTGCGCTCCGGGGCTGGTGAAAGGCTATTTCCCGACCCGGGAACACTTCATTGAAGATCTGGAGCGTTGGTGGAAGCAATATCGCGGCATAGGTATAGCAAAACGTATTCAGGCACCTCCATTGCTGGCACTTAGTTCGCATCCCTTTGGGGAAGCCCTGCCTCAGAGCCAGCTGCCTGTTTTGTTCGATACTGCTTATCTACAGTGCAGGGAGAGAAAATGTTGGAGAAGAAGCTGATGAAAGAAATACATATAAAAGCAGCTGCCAAGATCAACTGGAGTCTGGAAATTACCGGAAGGCGGGAAGACGGCTATCATCTGCTTCGTTCTTTGATGCAGCAGGTCTCCCTTTATGATAGTCTGGATTTGAAGCTTGCCGAGGAGGATCGATGTTTTTGCTCTGCTTTGGTGGATCAGGAAAATCTAGCCTTTCGGGCTTGGCTTGCTTTAAAGCGGCAGCTTTCCTTGGAGGAATGCCTGGAGATCCATATCCGGAAGCAGATTCCCATTGGTGCTGGCCTTGCCGGGGGAAGTGCCGATGCTGCGGCAGTGCTGATGGGCGCCAATCAATTACTCTCTCTGGGGCTTTCTTCTGAGGACCTGTGTCTTTTGGGGCTCTCTCTGGGGGCAGATATCCCTTTCTGTCTGCGGGGAGGGGCCTGTTTAGTAGAGGGGATCGGCGAACTGCTGCAGGACTTGGCAAAGATTCCGTCTTATTGGCTGGTTCTGGCAAACCCAGGCTTTTCCGTGGGGACGCCGCAGGTGTTTCGGGAATATGACCGGGTGGGCAGCAGACAAAAGGTGGATATCCCTGCTGTAGTAGATTGCCTGGAGATGGGGCAGAGGGAGCTTTTGCCTTCACTTTGGGGAAATCAGCTTTATGAGGCTGCCTGCAATCTGTATCCTTCCTTGTCCCGGATTCCAGAGTTCTTCCTTTCGCTGGGCCTTCAGCCCCTAATGAGCGGTTCGGGAGGTAGCTTTTTCGCCCTCTGCGAAGGGCAGGCACAGGCAGAAGCTGCCGCAGCAGAATTAAGGCGGCACGTGCATTGGGCCGCAGCTGTACAAACTTTAAATTGAGATCGTGCTTTTGCTCAGAAAGTACTACATAAGGTGTTATATTATGTTGTGGTGTGATCGTGGCGCAAGTGATTATAGAAAGAAGATGGCAAAATGGATAAATTAACGAATACGGGCTCTCCTTCTCAAAGGATACAGAAAAGGGAAGCGAGGAAGGAACAAAAACGACTTTTGAAGGCACAAAGGAGGGAAGAAGCTGATTCTGCACCGGTTTTTTCTGCTGGATTCCTGCGGGTATTTCTTTGGCTGTTTTTCATTCTGTTTCAGGAGGTTTATCTGCACCTGCTGATCTACCCTGGGCAGACTACACCGGATAATTATATATATCTGGGGCTTTTTTCTCTTTCCTATGCAGTGTTTGCTGCTTTTCTTTGCTC
>JAUMYD010000121.1:0-3041 GCA_030528765.1 Bacillota bacterium | reverse complement strand
TGGAATTATGCCCTTTCTTTGCTTCTGGGGCTTTTTCTCAGCGTTCTCTATATTGCGCAATACATCTATCATTTGTTTTTTAAAACGCCTTTGTTGGTGTTTTCTATATTCAATGGGGCTCAGGTGGCGGAATTTGCCGATGAGACGGGACGCATGATCCTTTCGCACCTGCCGCAGATCCTGCTTTTCCTTTTGCCTTTGCTTTGTCTTGCCATTTTCGGCTTAAAAGCTTTTCGGCGCAGCAGTTGGCAGGGCAGCCTGCTTTTGCTTCTGCTTTCCTTCATGATGTATACTTTTGCCCTCTATGCCCTTCCTTTTTCCGGCACTGTATCACCGAACTCTGCATATAATTGCTATTATAATGAGAACAACCCACTTCCAACACAGCAAAAATTAGGTGTGCTGACCTTTATGGGGCTGGATTCTTCCAGAACACTTTGTGGCTTTACACCGAAAGATGCTCCTGCCCTGGTCCAGCTGCCCAGCCCGGAAGAAGAGGAAGGGGAAGCTGCCCTTGAGAACGGGAACCCCGGCCCCAAAAGTGATTTGGAGCAGGTGAAGAGAGAAGAAGAGAAAAACTACGGCTATAATCAGTTGGATATTGATTTCGCTGCCCTGCTGGCAGAAGAGCAGGATCCAGATCTCCAGAATATGCATCACTATTTTTCTGCTCTGGAGCCTTCCTCAAAGAATGAATATACCGGCAAATATGCAGGAAAGAACCTGATCGTTATCACTGCAGAGGGCTTTTATTATCCTTTGCTGGAAACGGGGCTCTTCCCTTCCATCAAGCGACTGGCAACAGAGGGTTTTGAATTCACGAATTCATATACGCCCTTGTGGAATGTTTCTACCAGTGACGGTGAATATGTAGTGCTGAATTCTCTCATGCCGGCCAGCGGGGTGTGGAGTTTTGCCCGCTCAGCAGAGAATTACCTGCCCTTTGCTCTGGGAAATCAGTTCGCTGCGCTGGGCTATGAAAGCATTTATGCTTTTCATAATCATAGCTATGATTATTATGAGCGTGATCTTTCCCACCCGAATCATGGATATACCTATCTGGGCAGGGGAAATGGCCTTGAGATTACGGAGCAATGGCCGGAAAGTGATGTTGAGCTCATAGAAGCTTCTCTGCCCTATTATATCGATAGCGAGAGCTTTCATGTTTACTTTCTGACGGTCTCCGGCCATCTGGAATATAATTTTTCCGGGAATAATATGGCAGCCAAACATCGGGAAACAGTGGAGGATCTGGATTATTCCGAGGAGGTAAAAGCCTATATTGCCTGCAATCTGGAGCTGGAGTATGCGGTGGAAATGCTCTTGGAGCAACTGAAAGCCAGAAATTTGCTGGAAGAAACCGTGATCGTTTTTTCGGCTGATCATTACCCGTATGGTTTGTCGGAAGCCGGCCTTGATGAATTGGTGGGGCACCCGGTGGAAAAGAATTTTGAGCTTTATCGGAATACCATTGCCATCTGGAACGGCGGGCAGGAGCATGAGGTGATCGATGCCCCGATTTCCAGTATGGATATTCTTCCCACGATTTCCAATCTTTTTGGGCTGAAGTATGATTCCCGGTTTATGATGGGGCGGGATGTGTTTTCTGATTCTGTACCACTGGTAATATTCAATAACCGCAGTTGGATCACTGACCAGGCCAGATACAATGCCACCAATGAAATCCTGGAGGGGGAAGTTACCCCGGAGTACGCCGCTGCCATCAATGAAGTGGTGAAAGGGAAGTTTCTCTATTCTGCGGATATTCTTTTTAAGGACTATTACCGTATGCTTTTTTCCGAAACAGAGAGGTAAAACTATGCTGAAGGTGCTTGTGGCAGAAGATAATGCGGATTTGCGGCAGCTGATGAAAATTCATCTAAACAGGGCCGGCTATATGGTTCTGGAGGCTGGGGATGGCCTGGAAGCGTTGGATATTCTGGCTGAAAAGCAGGTGCATCTTCTGATCGTGGATGTGATGATGCCCAATATGGATGGCTGTGAACTGACAGCTTCCCTGCGCAGTGCCAATATAGATATCCCGGTATTGATGCTCACCGCCAAGGGGACTCTGGAGGATAAGCGGGCCGGCTTTTTGGCCGGTTCTGATGACTACTTGGTGAAGCCGGTAGATATGGATGAAATGCTGCTCCATGTGGGGGCACTTTTGCGGCGTTCCCATATCTCTCAGGAGAAAGAGATGGTCATCGGAGCCACGATCCTTAACGAAGATCGTCTTAGTGTTAGCTGTGATGGACAGGAGATTTTTCTTCGGAGAAAGGAGTTTCAGTTGCTTTTTCTGCTGCTGTCCTATTCCGGCAGGATTTTTACCCGGCAGATGCTTATGGATGAGATCTGGGGGTATGACAGTGAAACGGATCAGCGGACTGTGGATGTTCATGTGAAGCGTCTGCGGGAAAAATTTAACGAGAATAAGGATTTTTCCATTCAGACTGTGCGGGGCTTAGGTTATAAGGCGGTGACAAAATGAGGCCCCGTTATCATATCCGCTGGAAGGTCATCATGTGGGCAATGATGCTGGTGGCAGTAAGCTTCATCCTGACCGGCATCCTCAGCCCCATCATTGGGGAAGCGCTTTCTGACTATATTAGTGTGGTTGAGCGTGGTTGGTTTATTCTTTGGATCAACCAGGGCCTGACATCTATCCTCTTTTTTGTTTTTGTGCTTCTTTTGGCGATTTTTACCTCAAAGACAATGGTGAACCGGATCCTGGAGCTTTCACAGGCGGCGAAGCAGATCGCAAAGGGGGATTTTTCTGTTCGTATTTCTGATGTGGATCGGCACGATGAAGTCTATCAGTTGGCGAAAGATTTCAACCGCATGGCAGAGCAGCTGCAAAGCAATGAATATATGAGAAAGGACTTTATTTCCAATGTTTCCCATGAAATAAAAACGCCTCTTTCCGTGATCAATGGCTATGTGGACTTGCTACAGGAGGATCCACCGGAAAAGGATCGTCGGGAATATCTGAATGTGATCAGCAGGGAAAGTCGGCGTTTACTGCATTTAAGCCAGAACCT
>JAUMYD010000120.1 GCA_030528765.1 Bacillota bacterium | reverse complement strand
GTGATGGGCCGCAAGTACCGCATACCCAAGGCGCATCTTTTTTCCTATCTCCGACTCTACGCCAAAAATTTTGAAAAGACATGATTTCGCACATTGGACGCTGTTGCCGATTTGAGATACACTAAAGGCGGTCAACAGCAGAAGTCCTGAATATGATAAGGAGGTATAACAATGGTAGCAGGACATCTGCGTGAAAAAAACGGATTCTTTTACATCGTACTGAACTATAACGATGCTACAGGTAAGCGCAAATCGAAATGGATTTCTACGAAACTCCCCGTCAAGGGAAATAAGAAAAAGGCAGAGAAGATGCTCATGGAAGCCAGAAAGGAATTTGTTGTCGAGAGCGTTCCCCTCACAGACGACATTCTATTTGCCGATTTCATGCTCCAGTGGCTGGAGATCGTCAAGCCAACAATCGCTATTACGACCTACTCGTCTTACTCCAACATGGTGAAGAAGATCATTGTTCCATATTTCAGAGAGCGCGGCATTACGCTTAGTGGACTGAAGCCCACGGACATTCAGTCTTTCTACACGGAGCAGTTGAAACGCGTGAAGGCCAACTCCGTGATCCACTATCATGCCAACATTCATAAGGCGCTGAAGTATGCTGTCAAAATTGACCTGATTGCCACAAATCCCGCAGACAAAATCGAGCGGCCCAAGAAAGACCGGTTCGTCGGCAGCTTTTATGACAGCGCCGAAGTTCAGAAGCTGTTTGAGGTAGCGAAAGGGACACACCTGGAGATCCCAATTTTTCTCGGCGCCTTTTATGGTCTGCGCAGAAGCGAAGCGCTCGGATTAAAATGGGATGCAATTGATTTCCTGAATGACACCATCACGATTCGGCATACGGTCACATCCTGCAACATCGACGGGAAGCATGTTCGAATCGCGCAGGACACCACCAAAACAAAGTCCAGTATGAGAACACTGCCTCTTGTTCCTGTCTTTAAGGAGAAACTGCTGGAGGCCCGTGAGAAGCAGGATGAGTGCCGCCGGATATGTGGTCGATGCTATGATCGAAGGTATCTGGACTATGTGTGCGTAGATGAGATGGGCGGTTTGGTATCGCCGCACTACCTGACCTCGGCATTTCCTAAACTTCTGGAGAAAAACAATCTCCGCCGGATTAGATATCACGATCTTCGTCACAGCTGCGCCAGTTTGTTGCTGGCCAACGGCGTCCCGATGAAGCAGATCCAGGAATGGCTAGGACACAGCGACTTTGCGACCACAGCAAATGTATACGCACATCTGGACTATAATTCCAAGCTGTCCTCTGCGGACGCAATGCTGAATGGCCTGAGTGGTGCCCTTGGCGTACTGGCATAGTCAAAGGGCGTATCCCATGCGGAATACGCCCGATACATAATTCGAACCGATCCTTAATCGGAAAGAAAACGCTGTTTGGGGAGAACTTTCCCGTTTTAGGGGAGAACTTTCCACCAGTATTCATAATTTTAGCCGCAGGAAAAGAAATGTCCCCAAGCGGCAAAACCGCTTGGGGACTGGCTTTTTTGGCGGAGAGTGTGGGATTCGAACCCACGGTACCGTGAGGTACACCTGATTTCGAGTCAGGCTCGTTATGACCACTTCGATAACTCTCCGTGCCTTTTATCTCAACATCAGCCCTCAAAAACACCTTAGAAATTGGGGAGAACTAATGGGGAGAACTCGCTGATATTCACTTCTCAATAATACCCGAAACCCCCTGTAATAGCAAGGGTTTTCGGCGGGATGCTTCCAAAGTGCTCACTCGATTTCGAGTGTCGAACCTTCGACCTCTCGGACAACTCTCCGTGTGTTTTCTGAACTGTAGTTTTTCTCATTCGAAAACGCTTTGGAGAGAACTACAGGAGAGAACAGGAAAAATATTCGATTTCGATGTTTCGAAATCCCCGATAAACCAAGGATTTCAAGGGGACGAAACCGCCTAAGTTCCGGAGAATTTCGTGTCGGCCCCGTTGTGACCGTTTCGATACCACTCCATGCAAATCAGATCGCAGCTTCCACTCCTTTTCCAAAAGAAAAAGCGTGGAGAAAAAACGAAGGAAAGAAAGACAAAATATTCGTTTTTCGTGCTGCATGAATCCCTGAAACAGTAGAGTTTAATGTGAACGAAAATGTGTGCCGCTGTGGAGCACTTCGATACATCCACAGCGTTTTCGCTAAAAGCAATCAGCCATCATAATATACCATATTTTGTTGCTTCGGACAAGGCTTTTCGGTACCGATGATGGCTGACTCGTTCCAAACTATGCAAAATTTATGCCAAGGCTGCTTCCAGCATCTCTTTGACCAAAGCTGAATTGGCCTGGCCCTTGGTCTGCTTCATCACTTGGCCCACCAGGAAGCCGGCAGCAGCCTTTTTCCCCGCCCGATAATCTTGAACCGCTTGCGGATTGGCAGAGAGGATCTCTTTGATGGCCTGCTGAAGAAAATTGCTGTCTGATATCTGGGCGAAACCATGGGCCGCGATTACATCGGCCGCTTTTTGCTCTGTTGCGAAAATTTCCTCTAAAACAGTTTTTGCACTGTTGTTGTTGATGGCACCTTTTTTCAGTTCGTTGAGCAGATAAACCAGCTCCTGCACATCCACAGGCACTTCGCTGTATTCCTTTTCGGATTCATTCAGCAGCCGGGAAATATCACCCAGCAGCCAGTTTGCAGCAGTTTTCGCTTCAACATTTGCGGTATTCAGTTGATCGAAATAGCGGGCTAAAGGGGGATTCATTACCAGCTGCCCAGCATCATAATCAGATAAACCCAGCTCCACGGTGAGACGCTGCCGACGGGCTTCAGGTAGCTCCGGAACCTTTGCCCGCATTTCTTCCATCCATGCCTCATCGATCACAATGGGAACCAGATCCGGTTCCGGAAAATAGCGATAATCGTGGGCATCTTCCTTGCTGCGCATGGGGCGGGTCTCGCCGTTGGCTTCATCCCAGAGCCGCGTTTCCTGCACGATGCTCTGCCCGGCATCCAGCAGGGCACTTTGCCGTTTGAACTCATGCTCGATCGCCTTATACATGGCGCGGAAGCTGTTCAGGTTCTTTAGCTCCACCTTTACGCCCAGCTTATCGCTATTCTCTGGCCGAATTGAAATATTCACATCGCAGCGCAGGGATCCCTGCTCCATTTTTACATCGGAAACATCTGCATATTCCAGCGTCATTTTCAGCTGCTCCGCAAAGGCCTTTGCTTCATCTGCGGAACTGATATCCGGCTCTGTGACGATTTCAATCAGTGGGACTGCTGCCCGGTTGTAATCGGGAAGAGAATATGCACTGTTGCTGATATTATCCCCACTGTGAACCAGCTTCCCTGCATCCTCTTCCATATGGATCCTGTTGATGCGGATTTTTTTATCCCGTCCTTGGGAATCCTTTACAAGGAGAAAGCCGTTGCGGCAAATGGGAAGGGGATACTGGGTGATTTGGTAGCCTTTCGGCAGATCCGGATAAAAATAGTTTTTCCGGTCAAATTTGCTGAAGCGGCTGATTTCGCAGTTTAAGGAGAGCCCCGCAATCACGGCCAGCTCCACAGCATGGCGGTTCAGAACCGGTAACACGCCGGGAAGCCCCAGGCAGACCGGGCAAACATGGGTGTTGGGGTCACCGGAAAAATCCGTAGGGCAGGAGCAAAAGATCTTTGTTTTTGTTTTCAGTTCGGCGTGGAATTCCAGGCCAATGCTTGTAAGATATTGCGTCATAAACTATCGCACTCCTATGAAAAGTAGTGTCTGCCGACTTAGTCCAGAGCCGGGAGCAGGCGGGGGCCTTCCAATTTACTGCCGATCGCAAAAAGCTTACTCTCGCCGAAGGCAGGGCCGATCAGCTGCAGGCCAATGGGCAAATGCCCGGCAAGTGCAGCGGGAAGCACCATGGCAGGCAGGCCGGCCAGATTTACAGGGACAGTACAAATATCCTGCATATACATGGTCAGGGGATCGGCCGTCATTCTACCGACCGGAAAAGCAGGGGAGGGTGCAGGTGGTGTCAGGATGCAATCAATGCCGGCAGAAAATGCCTGGTCATAATCCTGCTTTATAAGGGTGCGAACCTGCAGGGTTTTGTTATAGTAGGCATCATAATAGCCGGAGCTCAGTGCATAGGTGCCCAGCATGATGCGGCGCTTTACCTCCGCACCGAAGCCTGCACTCCGGGAGGCGATAAACATATCCTGAACATTGTCCGCCTCCACCCGCAAGCCGTAGCGGGTGCCATCGTAGCGACCAAGATTGGAGCTCATTTCGGCACTGGCCAGAATATAATAAGTTGGTAGTGCATAGTCACTGTGGGGCAGGGATATTTCCTCGATTTCTGCACCAAGGGAAACCAGCTTCTCTGCCGCCTGGTAAAGCTGATCCAGAATTTCTTTCTGGATCAGCTCCGTGGTGAATTCCTTGGGAATCCCGACACGCATACCCCGGATCTCCAGCCCGCAGGCTTCGAGGTAATTCTCCGTTGGCATCGGAGCAGAGGTGCTGTCCATCGGGTCTTTTCCGGAGACCGCCTCAAGCACGATAGCGGCATCTGCGCAATCCTTTGCCAGAATGCCGACCTGATCCAGGGAACTGGCATAGGGGATCACACCAAAGCGGGAGATGCGGCCGTAGGTGGGCTTGATCCCCACCACGCCACAGAAATGCGCAGGCTGGCGGACACTGCCGCCCGTATCTGTCCCCAGACTATAGACCGCCAGATCTGCTGCAACTGCTGCAGCACTGCCGCCGGAACTGCCGCCGGGAACGCGATCCGGATCAAAAGGATTGCGGGTGATTCCAAAGGCACTGCTTTCTGTTGAGCTGCCCATGGCGAATTCATCCATATTTACTTTGCCCAGAAGCACGGCACCCGCATCCTCCAGTTTTTGCCAGCAGGTAGCATTATATGGGGGAATGTAGTTTTCCAGGATCCGGGAGGCACATGTGGTTGCAATTCCCTTTGTGCAGATGATATCTTTCAATGCCATGGGAATTCCGTCCAGGGTTCCCTGGGCCTCTCCCTTTGCCCGTCGAGCATCAGAAGCCCGGGCTGCCGATAGAGCAGCCTCCTCTGTTACTTTCAAATAGGTGTGCAATTTTTTATCAAGAGTCGAGATCCGCTCCAAATGTGCCTGGGTGGCTTCCACAGATGAAAGTTCAGCTTTTGCCAGTGCCTGGGAGAGATCACGGATGGTCATATCAGTTATGGGCATGAGACACCTCTTTTATAAAATCTTAGGAACTTTGAAGCTGTCTGCTGTGTGCTCCGCTGCGTTTGCCAAAGCTTCTTCCCGGGAAAGGCCGGGTTGAATGATATCCTCCCGGAACACGTTCGTCATTGGAAAAACGTGGGTGGTCGGCTCCACATCTCTTGTATCGATCATGCGGAGCTGCTGCATATATTCCAGGATGCTGGCAAGCTTGTTTTGGCAATCCAACTTTTCTTCTTCCGAAAAGTGCAGATGAGCCAGGCGAGCAATATAATCAACATCATCCAGGCTGATAAGAGCTGTTTTTTCGTTCATTTATACACCTTCTCTGCTGGAAAAATAATATCAATTATACAATGATTCCACCTGCTTGACAAGTAAAAAGCTTTTTTTCTGAAAATCGTGTGGCCAAAATAGTACCATAACCAGAAAACATTCTGTTTTTTGCTTGACAAGGGTTTCTAACGGGAATATAATTTTTAATAAAGCAAAATATAATTTGCAGTGCGAATATTAATTTACAACATTTACACCAAATAGTCAATACTAAAATGAAAATTTTTTTCATTATCCACTTCCATTATAATGAAACTTCCTCTTC
>JAUMYD010000012.1:3267-22087 GCA_030528765.1 Bacillota bacterium | reverse complement strand
CGTTTGCATTCCATCCTGCTTTCTTTCCCGGATCTTTCTCCGCCAGCATTTCCGCCCAAATAAAAAGGGGCATGGCTCGCGCCATACCCCTTTTGCAAACAGCTATTCCTGTTCTTTTTCCGGGTAAATTTAGAAGCATTCCTGTTCCGTGCGGAGAATGATCTCATCCTGCAGCGCATCGGTCAGGTTATTCCAGTAATCACTGTAGCCGGCCACGCGGACGATCAGATCATTGTAGTTTTCCGGGTGCGCCTGTGCATCGCGGAGCATATCGGAATTGACCACATTGAACTGGATGTGATGGCCATCCATGAGGAAGTAGGCGCGGATCAGATCCTTCAGGTTCTCCAGGCCCTTCTCTCCTTCCAGAACAGCGGGAGTGAATTTCTGATTCAGCAGCGCGCCGCCGGTGCGGAGCTGATCCAGCTTGGCAGCGGATTTGATGACTGCGGTGGGGCCTTTTCTATCGGCACCCTGAACGGGGGAGATACCTTCGGAGAGGGCCACGTGAGCCTTGCGGCCATCGGGGGTGGCACCGCAGACAGAACCGAAATACACATGGCAGGTAGTGGGCAGCATTTCCACGCGGTACTTACCGCCGTTCATGGTGGGACGATCATTGACCAGCTCATAAATGATCTCGAAGGTGCCGGTGATCAGTTCATCTGCCGCGTCATCATCGTTGCCGTATTTGGGGGTCTTGTTCAGGAAGAGCTGACGCTCTTTCTCATAGCCCTCGAAATCGGCAGCCAGGACCTGCAACATATGTTCCATGCTCATGGCCTGATCATCAAAGACATGCTTCTTGATAGAGCTCATGCAGTCGGTGATGGAGCCCAGGCCCACGAACTGGATATAGCGGGTGTTGTAGCGGGGGCCGCCGGCGTTGTAGTCCTTACCGGTGGAGATGCAGTCCTCCGTCATCACGGAAAGGAAGGGAGCAGGCATGTATTTGGCAAAGAGACGCTCAATGATATTATTGCCGCGGATGTCCACATCGATGAAGTAGGCCACCTGTTTTTTGAAGGCTTCCATCAGATCATCCCAGCATTTGAAATTCCGGGGATCGCCGGTCTTCAGGCCGATGGTCTTACCGGTCTCCGGATCCACACCGTCATGCAGGGTGACTTCCAGGACCTTTACCATATTGAAGTAGCCGGTGAGAATGTAGGCTTCCTTACCGAAGGCGCCAACCTCCACGCAGCCGGAGGTGCCGCCCTTGCGGGCGTCTTCCAGGCTCTTGCCCTGGCGCAGCAGCTCCTGCACCACAGCATCATGATTGAATACAGAGGGGAAGCCCATGCCTTCACGGATCACGCGGCAGCCTTCGACGACGAATTTGTCCGGGTTGCGTTTGCTGACCTGAATGTTGGTGGAAGGCTGGAGCAGGCGCATATCCTTGATGACATCCAGCATGATGTAGGAAACATCATTGGAGCCGTCAGAGCCGTCCGGCGCCATACCGCCGATGTTGATGTTGCAGAAATCGGTGTAGGTGGCAGATTCCTTCAGGGTGATGCCTACCTTGGGAGGAGCAGGCTGGTTATTGAATTTGATCCAAAAGCTTTCCAGCAGCTCCTGCGCTTTTTCACGATTGAGCGTGCCTTCGGCAACTTCTTTCTGATAATAAGGATTCAGGTGCTGATCCAGATGGCCGGGGCAGTAGGAATCCCAGGTATTCAACTCAGTGGTGACTGCCAGGTGGCAGAACCAGTACATCTGCAGGGCTTCCCAGAAGGTACGGGGTGCATGAGCAGGGACCCAATCGCAGTTGGCAGCGATCTGCAGCAGCTCTGCCTTACGCTGTTCATCCTGGCATTCCGCAGCCAGACGGCGGGCTTCCGCAGCATAGCGCTCTGCCAGAATGATCGTGGATTCGCAGGCAAGGCGCATGCCTTTCAGTTCTTCCTGCTTATCATAGGCTTCGGGATCATTGATGAAATCCAGTTTGGACATGGATTCTTCGATATCAGCGATGAAATCCAGCATACCTTTGCGGTAGATCTTATCATCGCAGACGGTATGGCCGGGGGAGCGCTGTTCCATGAATTCGGTGAAGATGCCGGCCTCATAGCAATCATGCCACTCGGGGGTCATTTCCGCCATCATCAGGTCGCGCATGGCTTTGCCTTCCCAGTAAGGAATGATCTCTTCCTTCTGGATGCGCCTGGTCTCTTCGTCCACTTTGAAGAAGACCTTTTCGCGCTGATCCATGGCATCCAGATCCTCCAGGCTGTGGCAGCACAGCTCGGGGTAATTGGGGGCAGCCTGGGGCTGGTGGCCGCGTTCGCCCACGATCAGCTCGCCATCCAGAATGATAACGGTTTTCTTTTCGCAGATGTTCTTAAAAGCAAGGCCCCGGAGCACAGGGATAGAGACCTTCCCCTGATATTTTTTATAGGCTTCGGTTACCAGCACGGCGCGTTCGATAGAAAGCGTAGGAACAGCTGTGACACTCTGGTGGCGCAGCTTCTGGATACGTTCATTCATACCCAGTACACGGCTGATGTTTTCCTGTTCCATTTTGCAGGAGCACTGTGCATTGGTGTTGATCTCGGTCATTGGTTTATCCTCCTATATATGTTTCGAAGCCCTCCCGGGCAAAGACATTCCGTAGTTCTTCCATCTGCTCCATGCTGGGATCCTCCAGATCAGGGAGCTTATATTCCATTCCCATTCGCTGATACTTGGCAGCTGCCATTTTGTGATAAGGCAGCAGGAAAACCTTTCGCAGGCCACATTCCTTCGCCAGGGAGATCACCCGGCTGATCTGCTCTGTATCATCATTGACGCCGGGGATGATGGGCAGGCGCAGCCAAACATTGGCACCCTGCTGCATCAGCCACTGCAGATTCTCCACGATAGGGCCGATGGGTGTCTGCATATAGAGGCGGTGCTGCTCCTCATCGAGCTGCTTGATATCATATAGGAAAAGATCCGTATAGGGCAGCACCTTTTCGAAGGCGGAGCGTGGGACGAAGCCGCAGGTATCCACAGCAGTGTGCCAAGCCTTTTCCTTACAGGCCCGCAGCACTTCCGCAGCAAAATCCGCATGGGAGAGGGGTTCGCCGCCGCTCAGAGTAACGCCGCCACCGCTCTGCTCATAAAAGACAGCATCCTTGCTCAGCTCTTTCATGAGACGTTCCAGATCATAATCCTCCCCCAGCTTTTCCCAGGCCAGTGTGGGGCAGACATCTGCACATTTGCCGCAGACTATGCAGCTCTCCACATCCCGCTGGATGCTCTTGCTCCCGGCGCTAAGCGCCTTCCGGGGGCAGGCTTCGATGCAGCTGCCGCAGCCGATGCATTTCTCCCCCCGCCAGACCAGCTCTGTTCCAAAGATCTGGTTTTCCGGGTTATGGCACCAGGCGCAAAGCAGGGGGCAGCCCTTAAAAAAGACTGTGCTGCGAATGCCGGGGCCATCGTGGACGGAGTATTTCTGGATATTTGTAATCATTGCCTTCGTCATATTGAATTCTCCTGATCTTCGAAAAACAGAATTAAGTGCAGAACCAATTCTGCTTTTCTCGTAAATAATTATACTTCCTGATAAGCAAAAAAGCAATAGGAAATTTGCTCTTTTTGAAAAAAATTTTGCGCTCCAGAAAAGAGCGCAAAAAAGCCGATTTCTCAGGCCCGGATGCTTGATAAAAGCATAGGGATATGCTGGGCGGTAAAGGAGCCCAGATCATAAGCAGCCTCAGAAATACAGTAATCATAAATAATGGCACGTTCACACATTGTATAATAGGAAGAAATATCATAGCTGGAGAGCTCCATAGTGATCTGCCCTCGGCGCTGACCCTCATCCACGATCTGCTGGATAATGCGATAATAGTAACGATTCCGATTCAAAAGGTGTTTATCCCCCCTGGTTACCACCTGAGAAGAGTACATAATGGCCAGCAGCTCCGGATCGATGCGCTCACCGATCATCTGGTGGACCTGGCAGCAAAGATAGATCAGCTTCTCAAAGCTGTCCATTTCCGGCTCCATCTTTGCCACCAGAGTCTGGTAATAATCATCAAAAAGATCGGAAAGGGAGGAAAGCAGCTCATCCTTTCCGGAAAAATAATGATAAAAAGAGCTCTTGCTGGTATGGGATAAGCTGATAATGTCCTCTACCGTGGTATCATGGTAGCCCTTCTCCTGGAACAACTGCCAGGCTGCGTCCACTATTTTCTTTTTTGTTACACCCTTTCCAGCCATAAATCCTCCTAAAATACAACTTAAACATGCAGGCGCTGCTCGATCACCGAGATGATCTCCCGCAACGCACGGGTCGGGGCCATGCTTCCATCCAGCACATGCGCCTCGATCGCAGCATGGCTGCTTGCGATCTCCGGATCATTATAGATCATATTATGGATATATTCGTTGGTCATTTCCCGAACCCAGGTCAGATTCTGCTGACGGCGGCGCTCCTGCAAAACGCCGCTGGCATTCATTTTTGTGCAAAAATCCTGCACCACTTCCCACAGCTCCGGAACCCCATCGCCGGTATAAGCAGAGCAGGTGTAGGCATGGGTGCTCCAGCCTTCCGTAGAGGGGCGCAGATAATGCAGCACCTGATTATAATCGGCAGCGGTCAACATGGCGGGGCGGATATTGTCCCCATCTGCCTTATTGACAAAGATGCCATCCACCAGCTCCAGCAGGCCCTTCTTGATGCCCTGCAGATCATCACCGGCGCCGGTGAGCACCACAGCCATGAAGAAATCCACCATGGAGCGAACGGTGGTCTCACTCTGGCCCACGCCAACGGTCTCCACCAGGATCACATCATAACCAGCTGCCTCGCAGAGCAGCAGGGTCTCCCGGCTTTTGCGGGTAACGCCACCCAGTGTCCCGCTGGAGGGAGAGGGGCGAATGAAGGCATTGGGCTGCTTGGCCAGCTGCTCCATGCGGGTCTTATCCCCCAGGATGGAGCCACGGGAAACAGAGGAGCTGGGATCCACAGCCAGAACAGCTACCTTATGTCCAAGCTGGCACAGCATGGTGCCCAGTGCTTCAATGAGTGTGCTCTTCCCTGCCCCGGGAACACCGGTCACGCCCACGCGCACCGCCTTCCCCGTATAAGGCAGCAGAGCCTGGACCACTTCCTGCCCCAGCTCAAAATGCTTGACAGCATTGCTTTCCACCAGAGTGATGGCGCGGGAAAGCACCATTCTATCCCCAGCCAGCACACCCTGAACATAATCCTCCAGTGTGAGCTTGGGCGGGCGGGCGATCTTCGTGGCATGCTCTGCCACACGCAGTTTATCCGGGGCTTCCTCGATGCCGGTCATCACAAAACTGGCATAGCTACTGTCCTGCTGTTTTTCTTTATCGATCCATTCCGGTTTGTAGGTCTCGTACTCCGTTGCCATGGATATCCTCCCATTGATTGGGTGCCGCAGGCCCCCGAATCATACTCAGCCGGTCTCATTATGCACCAGCCTGCGTATACACCTTTATTATTGTATCACTTCACTGTCTCTCTTGCAATAGCAGGCTCGTCAAATAATCCTGTGATTTGCTGCTTCCAAGCAGGAAAGAGCCACGGCAGAGACGGAAAACCGTCTCTGCCGTGGCCAAAAACGCATACAGTATAGTGAATACTTTTCTTATCCTTATTCTGCTTCTGCCAGACGTTTGTTGAGGATCTCCAGCATTTCACGGGCAGCAGCGGGAATGACGGTACCGGGGCCAAAGATGCAGGCTGCGCCGTTGTCCTTCAGGAACTGATAATCCTGAGCGGGGATGACGCCGCCGGCCACGACCATAATGTCCTCACGGCCGCGTTTCTTCAGTTCTTCCACCAGCTGCGGCAGAAGAGTCTTATGACCGGCTGCCAGGGAGCTCATGCCCACGATATGAACATCATTGTCCACTGCATCCTGTGCCGTTTCTTCGGGGGTCTGGAAGAGGGGGCCCATGTCCACATCGAAGCCCATGTCCGCATAAGCGGTGGCAACGACCTTGGCGCCGCGATCGTGGCCGTCCTGGCCCATCTTGGCGACCATGATGCGGGGACGACGACCTTCGCGCTGTTCGAATTCATCGGTCATCTTGCGGACTTCATCGATCAGCTCTTCATCGCCGAATTCAGTGGAATACACGCCGGAGATGCTGCGGATGATGGCTTTATGCCGGCCGCTGACCTTCTCCACTGCGTCGGAAATTTCGCCCAGGGAAGCACGTGCGCGTGCAGCTTCCAGAGCCAAAGCCAAGAGATTGCCTTCGCCACTTTCCATAGCGTTGGTGATCGCCTCCAATTTCTGTTCCACGACAGCCTGATCCCGGTTGGCGCGGAGTTTTTCCAAACGAGCGATCTGGGCCTGGCGGACAGCCATATTGTCCACGTCCAGAATGTCGATGGGATCTTCCTGTTCCAGCTGCAGGTAGTTCAGGCCGACGATCTTCTCGGAATTGGAGTCGATGCGGGCCTGGCGGCGGGCAGCTGCTTCCTCGATGCGCATCTTGGGCAGGCCGGTCTCGATGGCCTTACTCATGCCGCCCAGACTTTCCACTTCCTGAATGTGGGCCCAGCCGCGTTTGATGAGCTCGTTGGTGAGGGCTTCCACATAGTAGGAGCCGCCCCAGGGATCAACGACCTTGCAGACGCTGGTTTCATCCTGGATGTAGAGCTGGGTGTTGCGGGCGATGCGGGCAGAGAAGTCAGTGGGCAGGGCGATGGCTTCGTCCAGTGCATTGGTGTGCAGGCTCTGGGTGTGGCCCAGGGCAGCGCCCATGGCTTCCATGCAGGTACGGGCAACGTTGTTGAAGGGATCCTGCGCGGTGAGGGACCAACCGGAGGTCTGGGAATGGGTGCGCAGAGCCAGGGATTTGGGATTCTTCGGGCCGAACTGCTGAACGATCTTGGCCCAGAGCATACGGGCAGCGCGCATTTTGGCAACTTCCATGAAGTAGTTCTTGCCGATGGCCCAGAAGAAGGAGAGGCGGGGTGCGAACTGGTCGATGGTCAGGCCGGCGTTGATACCGGTACGCAGGTATTCCAGACCATCTGCCAGGGTGTAGCCCATTTCGATATCAGCGGTGGCGCCGGCTTCCTGCATATGATAGCCGGAGATGGAGATGCTGTTGAATTTGGGCATGTTCTGAGAAGTATAGGCGAAGATGTCGCCGATGATGCGCATAGAGGGTGCCGGCGGATAAATGTAGGTGTTGCGGACCATGAATTCTTTCAGAATGTCGTTCTGAATGGTACCGGAAAGAACCTTCTTATCCACGCCCTGTTCTTCCGCAGCCAGGATGTAGAAAGCCAGGATGGGCAGGACCGCGCCGTTCATGGTCATGGAAACGGACATCTGGTCCAGCGGGATGCCGGAGAAGAGGATCTCCATATCCAGGATGGAGTCAACTGCGACGCCTGCTTTACCAACGTCGCCGACTACACGGGGATGATCGGAGTCATAGCCGCGGTGAGTGGCCAGGTCGAAAGCGATGGACAGACCCTTCTGACCGGCAGCCAGGTTGCGGCGGTAGAAAGCGTTGGATTCTTCCGCGGTGGAGAAACCGGCATACTGGCGAACCGTCCAGGGGCGGGTCACATACATGGTGGGGTAGGGGCCGCGCAGATAGGGCGGAATACCGGCCATGTAATGCAGATGATTGGCTTCTGCATAGTCCGCTTTGGTGTAGAGCGGTTTGATATCGATCTGTTCCATGGTCCGTTCATAAAGGTCAGCGGCGGATTTGCCGGTTTCCTTTTCCAAACGAGCCAGCCATTCTTCATAAGTCGCAGCCTGGGGCTGTGCGTTGAAGGCGATCTTGCTGAAATCTACTTTAGCCATTAGCAGATCCCCCTTTCTTTCTGAATGTTGCTCAGGATGGCCAGGCAATTGGCTTTCACATGGATGTATTCATCCACGCCTGCTTCGTCATAAGCGGGTTTCAGCTCGGGAGCGGGTGCGCCGGCCAGGAATACTTTCATTTCGGGGGCAGCTTCCTTGATGCCCTTTGCCAGAACGGGAACCAGTTCCGGATAGGTCTCATCGGTGGAGCAGATGATGGCTACATCCGCACCACTGGCTTTGGCGGCTGCGATGGCTTCATCGGTGGTGGCAAAACCATCGTTCCGCAGAACCTGGAAGCCGGCGACTTCCATGAAGGAAGCGGAGAAATCAGCGCGGGCTTTATGCTGCGGGATGGGGCCCATGTTGCAGAGGAAGACCTTGACTTCTTTGCCTTCGGCAGCGGCTTTTTCCGTTGCGGAGCGCAGGGCTTCAAACTGTTCCGTCCAGCGATGGGGGGCGATGGCCTTGATCTCAGGCGCTTCGCCGCAGCAGAGCGCTTTGGCAACATCTGCATAGACAGCACCCTTTGCGAAAGCATCCACGACGCAGCAGATGCAGTGATCCAGTTTTTCCACTGCGGTGCCGGTCTTGGCTTCT
Source organism: Bacillota bacterium (assembly GCA_030528765.1). Taxonomy (GTDB): domain Bacteria; phylum Bacillota; class Dehalobacteriia; order UBA4068; family UBA4068; genus RGIG3155. Next base: position 13,691 of record JAUMYD010000012.1, on the reverse strand, counting down.
GCCTTGGGAGCGCAGCAGCAGCAAGGCTTGTCCAGCGGTTTTTCGCTCATATTGGCATACATATTGGAGCCAACAGCCTTGTCCGCACGGGTAGCCAGCTTCTTGAAGCGGTCAGCCAGAACAGCAGCCACTTCGTCCTGGAGGGAGCCATTGGCCAGAACAGCCAGGATGCCGCCATCGGCTTCGATCTGCTGCATTTTGCCCCAGATGGCTTCGGCCAGCTGGCCGGTGAGGGTCTCAACATACCAGGAACCGCCGGCAGGATCCACGGGGGAGGTCAGGTTGAATTCTTCCCGCATCATGACCTGGATGTTCCGGGCGATGCGGCGGGACAGCTCGTCGCTGGGACGGACAGCTGCATCAAAGGGGGTGACAGTCAGCTCGCTGATGCCGCCCACAACGCCGGAGAAGGCCTGGGTGGTGGCACGCAGGATATTGACGTAAGGATCATATACGGTAGCGGTGAAGGCAGAGGTGCTGGCCGCTACATCGATCTTGGCAGCTTCATCAGAGCCGCCGTAAGCTTTCACGATCTGTGCCCAGACCATGCGGGCAGCGCGCAGCTTGGCGATCTCCATGAAGAAATTGGCGCCCAGGGAGAAGCCGAAGCGGATCTGCTTCGCGATCTGCTCAATGCTGAGGCCTTCTTCCATCAGGGCATCGATATAAGCGATGGCAGTGGCCATGGAAGCAGCCACTTCCTGGACGGCATTGGCGCCGCCGTTATGGTAAACGGAGCCCTGGATGAAGATGGTCTTCAGGCCGGGGGCATTTTCTTCCGCAGCGCGGATGGCGGCAGCCATCTGCTTGATGTAGCAAGCGATCTTGGCATCGCTCTTGCCGTTCAGGGCGTATTCGCCGATAGGGTCAGCACCCACGCAGCCCTGATATTTCTCCAGGCTGTAGCCGGCTTTATCAGCACGGGCCTTCAGCATACCCAGCATAGGCAGGGCGGAAGCGCCGCAGTAAACATTCAGAGCAACCTGGCAGAGGCAGATATCCTGGAGCAGAGCCTCCAGATCAGCCAGCTCCTGAATGCGGACGGGGCCGCGCAGATCCAGGGTGATGGCATTGGCGCCACGTTCCAGCTCCTGCTTGAGCATAGCATTTGCTTCTTTGGGGCAGGCAGCGTCCACAGCCTGGGCCACAGCCCAGGGCTCAGCGATATAACCGCTGGTCTTTACGCCGCGGAGGAAATCCTCAGAGCCGGGGAAGCTGAGCTGCTGCGCAAAGGCAGCTGCACTTTCCTCGGTGTAGAGAGGTTCCAGGGTGATACCCTCATAAGTTTTGGTCAGCAGCTTCTTTTCAAAGGGAGCGCCCTTCAGGGTCTCCACAGCCGCTTCCTTCCACTGCTCGTAAGAGGTGGCTTCGAATTCATCAAAGCTTACCGGAGCCAGCGGAGTTGCGTCTTTCTCACAAACCATCTGCAACATCCTTTCATCATGAATTGGTAAAACCGGGAATAACGCTATTGAAACTTTATCCCCTGAAGCCCGAAGACTTCAGATAAAGGTCCACACAGAAAAATGACGCTTTCGGGAAAACTGGATTCCGGGAACCAAAGCCACCGGGCAGAAAGCGCCTACCATATACTATATAATAATATCCTTACACTGCCCAAAAGTCAATTCTTGCGGAGTATTCAGAAAAATTTTTTCTTCCCCCGCCACCTCGCCTCGCTAGTTTCGCACCAGCTCCATTCGTCCCGGCAAACAGTGCCGCTCAGGGATTGTCGATCCCTCAGTCAGCTTCGCTGACAGCTCTCCTTGCACAAGGGAGGCTTTCCAAAACAGGTAATTATTAAAAAATCCGACCTATGATCGAAACCACAGGTCGGATTTAACTGTTTTACGAACTTCCGTCTAAACCGGCGGTCTTGTACACATAGTTTTATTCGTCCGTTTCTTCCTCTTCTTTAGGCAGCTTGCTGACGATGGCCCATTCCACCCGGCGGTCGGCAATGCTTTCCGCACGCAGGTGCAGGCCGCAGGTATCCGCTTCCGGGCATTCCCCATCCGCGGGGATCTCATTCAGCATGCTGAAGAGAAGGCCGCCGATCGTATCCACATCCAGCTCATTCTCGGGGAACTCCATACCCAGAGCCTCTGCCACACTTTCCAGCTCCGCAGAGCCGCTGATGCGCCAAAGATTTTCACCCAGCTGGGTGATCTCCTGCTCATCCTCTTGGTCGAATTCATCGTAGATATTGCCCACGATCTCCTCCAGCAGGTCTTCCATGGTCACCAGGCCGCTGGTGCCGCCGTATTCATCCACCACAATGGCCATATGATTCTTTTTCTGCTGCATTTCCCGGAAGAGCACATCCGCATCCACCGTCTCCGGCACGAAATAGGCCGGGGCGATCAGTGTCTCCAGAGGACGGGGCTCCTTCGAATGGGCGTTCAGCAGAAATTCCTTTGTCCGCAGGATACCGCGGATATCATCGATATCGTCACCGCAGACCGGGAAGCGGCTGAGACCACTTTCCGCAATGAGGGAGATGATGTGCTCTGTGCTGTCATCCAGCCAGACCACGGTCATATCCTTCCGGTGTACCATCACATCCCCGGCGGTGATATTGTTGAATTCAAAGATGTTCTCGATCATCTCTTTTTCTTCCGGTTCGATGGCGCCGCTTTCCTCACCGATATCCACCATCAGGCGGATCTCCGTCTCCGTGACCTGCTCTTCCCCATCCTTGGGGTTCACGCCGAAGAGGCGCAGCATGGCATTGGTGGAAACGCTGAGCAGCCAGACCAGGGGCCGGAAGATGCGGCTGGAGGCGATGACCACCGGCACCGTGAAGCGGATGATAGCATCCGTCTTGGCCATAGCCAGACGCTTGGGCACCAGCTCTCCCAGAACCAGTGTGAAATAAGAAAGCACCATCGTGATCAGGATCAGACAAATGGTATTCAGCGTATCTGCGGACATCGTCCACCCGCAATCCTCGATCAGCCAGCGCACCAGCCGGTCGGAGAAGGTATCTGCCGCAAAGGCAGAGGCCAGGAAGCCTGCCAGAGTAATGGCGATCTGGATCGTGGAAAGGAAGCTGGTGGGGTCATCCACCAGTTTCAGCATTTTCTTCGCGTTTTTATCCCCTTCCTCTGCTTCCTTCCGCAACTTGTTGCCATTCAGGGAAATAACGGCGATCTCAGCCGCCGCAAAAAACGCATTCACCAGGATCAATATAAAAACGACCAGAATCTGTCTGCCTAAATGCCCGTCCAAAAGTAATTCCTCCTTAATTTTCAAGCAAAGCTCCCCGGCCGGCATCCCTGCGCTTCCGGAAGGCGCTTATTAAACCATCAACATGTACAGCTCTTCGCACTGCTTTTCTTCAGCTCCGGCCCCGGCACATCTTCCTTGCGAAAATAGTTCACGCAGGCCTTTCTTAGCTTTTTCCATACAAAAGAAGCATACCTCAAAACAGCAGAAGAAGATCCTCCTGCCCTTGAGCTATGCTGCATAAATTACAATTCTGTTTCCACTGCAAAAAGTACTATACTTACCTTCGGGACTGTCCGCGTCTTCCATGACTCAATAAGCCTTTCTTTCGGAACAAGGATATCTTCTTTTTCATCGCTGGTATAAAGTGTTTCCATTCTACCAGAAAGCCTGCATCCTGTCAATCCATTTTCTTCCCCTTTTCCACCCCGGGAGCCAGGCTGCAGCGGACAGGCGTTTCCGGTAAAAGCAAAGGAAAAAGACAAAAAGAGAGGATAGGCAAACGGAGAGAAGGGAAAGGGCGGAAAGGGGGAAAAGATAAAAATATGAAGGATTTTGAAAACAGTATGCAGAATAATATCAATTTGCCGGCCGGCTGACTGTCGGCCGGCTGCCAGAAAAGCACAAAGAAAAAGCGGGGTGGTTTTACTGAAAGCGGAAACTTCGGAGATCGCAATCCGCACGGTCAATCTCTGTAAAAGCTTTAAAGATGTCTATGCCAGCGACCACATTTCCCTGGATATTCGCAGAGGTGAGATTCTTGCCTTTCTTGGGGAAAACGGCAGCGGCAAAACAACGCTGGTGAACATGCTGGCCGGGATCTACTTCCCGGATTCCGGCGAGATCCACGTGAACGGGCGGCAGGTGACCATTCGCAGCCCCAGGGATGCCTTTGACCTGGGGATCGGCATGGTACACCAGCACTTCAAGCTGATCGATGTTTTCAGCGCAGCGGAAAACATCGTTTTGGGCCTGCCGGGCCCCATGAACATCGACCGCAAAGCCCTGAACCGGCAGATTCGGGAGATCGCCCAGCGCTATGGCTTTGATCTGGATCCGGAGAAGAAGGTCTATGATATGTCCGTTTCCGAGAAACAGACTGTGGAAATCATCAAACTTCTTTACCGCCAGGTAGATATCCTCATTCTGGATGAGCCCACCGCCGTTCTCACCCCGCAGGAAGGCCGGAAGCTTTTTGATATTCTGAAAAAGATGAAGGCAGACAATAAGGCCATTGTCATCATCACCCATAAGCTCAATGAGGTGATGGATGTCTCTGACCGGGTACACATCCTGCATAAGGGGCGCTTTGTGGGCAGCGTGAATACGGCTGAGACAAACGCCCATGAGCTGACGGAAAAAATGGTGGGCCGCTCTGTTTCTCTGGCCATTGACCGGGCAGAAACAGAAGGAAAAAGTCTGAAAATGGAGATCCGGGATCTGAGCTGCCACAATGAAGAGGGCCGGAACATGCTGCATCAGATCAATTTCGATCTTTTCGGTGGGGAGATCCTCGGTGTGGCAGGCATTGCCGGCAGCGGCCAGAAGGAGCTCTGTGAGGCTCTGGCAGGTCTGCAGCCCCTGAGCAGCGGGCAGATCTTCTATCACCGGGACGGAAATATCAGGGATATGGCCGGGGAACCGCCGCTGGAGATGATCCGCCAGGGGATCTCCATGAGCTTTGTCCCGGAAGACCGCCTGGGCATGGGCCTGGTGGCGGCCATGGATATGACGGATAATGTCATGCTGCGCAGCTATTACCAGAACCACGGGCCCTTTGTTGACCGCAAGACCCCCAAGGATCTGGCAGAAAAAATGATCGCCCAGCTGGAGATCTCCACCCCCGGCGTGAGCACGCCTGTAAGCCTGCTTTCCGGCGGCAATGTGCAGAAGGTGCTTCTGGGCCGGGAGATCGCCAATGCACCGCAGGTGCTGATCGTGGCCTACCCGGTACGGGGCCTGGATATCAATTCCAGCTATACCATCTATAATTTGCTGAATGAACAAAAGAAAAAAGGTGTTGCCATCCTCTTCATCGGTGAGGATCTGGATGTGCTGCTGGAGCTCTGCGATCGCATCATGGTGCTCTGCGGCGGGCAGATCAGCGGCACGGTGGACGCCCGGAGCAGCAGCAAGGAGGAACTGGGCCTGCTGATGACCGGCCACAAAGCGGAAACGAAGGAGGAAAGCAGCCATGCACAATAATACGCCCGCAAAAGAAGGGAAAGAGCCGCTGCTGCGCATCGTGCGGCGGCCCAGTATTCCCCGGAGACAGGCCTGGATCATACGCATCAGTGCCGTGCTGCTGGCTCTTTTCACCGGCGGCATCCTCATTCTTGCCTTAGGGCATGATCCTCTTCAGGTCTACGCCGAAATGGCGGTGGGCTCCATGGGCAGCAAAACAGCACTGGTGGAAACGGTCAAGATCGCCATTCCCCTGCTGATCACTGCCCTGGCTGTGGCACTTTGCTTCCGGATGCGCTTCTGGAACATCGGTGCCGAAGGACAGATCCTCATCGGCGGCATCGCTGCCACCTATTTCGCCCTTTTCTGGGCAGACAAGCTCTCCCCTGTGCTGCTGCTGGGCCTGATGGCACTGGCAGCCGGCCTGGCCGGTGCGTTCTGGGGCGGGATCCCCGCCGTTTTCAAGGCCAAGTGGAACACCAATGAGACCCTCTTTACCCTGATGCTCAACTATGTGGCCCTGGGTATCGAAAAATACCTGCAGAACGGCCCCTGGAAAAAGCCGGGCACCGGCTTCCCCAAGATCGCCATGTTTGAGGATGCAGCCCGCCTGCCCAAGCTCTTCGGCATCCATATCGGCTGGATCATCGCCCTGGTGCTGGTCGTCCTCCTGCTGCTCTACATTACCCGCTCCAAGCAGGGTTACGAGCTCAGCGTGGTGGGGCAGAGCCCCCGCACCGCCAGATACGCAGGCATCCACGTGGGCCGGGTCATTGTCCGCACCATGCTGATCGCCGGTGCGCTGGCCGGCCTGGTGGGCTTCCTTCAGGTTTCCGGGGCAGACTACACCCTGAGCGAAGGCACCGCCGGGGGCGTAGGCTTTACAGCCATCACTGTGGCCTGGCTTTCCCAGCTGCAGCCTCTGGTGATGGTGGTGGTAGCGGCCTTTATAGCCGTGCTGGAAAAGGGTGCAAACCGCATCCAGAGCAGCTTTGGCATCCCGGAATCCGCAGCGGATGTTTTGATCGGCATCATTCTTTTCTTCATGCTGGGCTGCGAATTCTTCATCAATTACAAAGTTATTGTTCGCGGCAGAAAGGGGGAGGAGCTCCATGGATAATATCGTCAATCTGATCTGTGCGGCTGTTCTGGCCGGCGTTCCCCTGCTCTACGGCACACTGGGCGAGATCCTGACGGAGAAATCCGGCAATCTGAACCTGGGCGTGGAGGGCATGATGTATATGGGCGCCATCGCCGGTATGGCAGGCGTTTACTTTCCGGAGCTCTGGTTCGGGGAGATCCAGTCCACCTGGCTCTGCCTGCTTCTGGCCATTCTCTGTGCCTTCCTTTGCGGGATGCTGGGTGCGCTGATCTACGGCTTTCTTACCATCACTCTGCGTGCAAACCAGAATGTGACCGGTCTGGCCCTGACCATCTTCGGCGTGGGCTTCGGCAATTTCTTCGGGGATGTGATCTCCCGCAGCAATGCCAGCGGCTTCATGGCTCTTTCCAGCTCCGCAAAAACCGCCTTCAACACCGGGATCTTCAGCTTTATGGAGCCCTGGGCGGAAAGCAATGTGGTTTTCAGCTATATCTACAAGCTCTTTTTCTCTTATAATACTCTGGTCTACCTGGGCATCGTTCTGGCTGTGATCCTGGCTTTTTTCTTCAACAAGACCAGAGTGGGCCTGAACCTGCGGGCCGTGGGGGAGGACCCCGCCACCGCAGATGCTGCAGGCATCAATGTGAATCGCTACAAATACCTGGCTACTGTGCTGGGGGGCGGTATCTGCGGCCTGGGCGGCATGTATATTTCCATGGTGACCTGCAACGGCGTGTGGATCTATGACTGCGTCAGCGGCAAAGGCTGGATCGCTGTGGCACTGGTGATCTTCGCCACCTGGTCCCCGCTGCGTGCCCTCATCGGCTCCCTGGTGTTCGGTGGGCTCTCCATCATGCGGCTCTATGTGCCCCTGGGTATTCCCATGCAGATCTATGATATCTTCCCCTACCTGGCCACTGTGCTGGTGCTGGTATTCACCTCCATCCGCCAGTCCAGGGAGCATGCCATGCCCAGGCACTGCGGCATGAATTATTTCCGCGAAGAACGATAAAGAGCGGCAAAAGGCATACAAAAAAGCAACACGGCAGCAGGATACTCCTGATAAGGGTATCTTCGGGCGTGACCTCGGAATCAGGCGGATAGCGCATCTGCGCTGTCTGCCTTTTCTGTTGTTTCCGCGAAGAATGGATCGTTTGCTTCGTTCTGGTCGAAGTCTCTGAACCGGATACCTACCACCTGCGGTGCATGCCTGGAATACTTTACTTCCTTTTCGCAGACGATGACCCCGGCCACAAAGACCCGCAGAAGCTCCGGCCTCAGTTCGGCCATGTCCGTATACTTCCCGGCCCTGGCAATAAGGCCGGCAGCGGGCGGCCGCTCCGTCATTCCGCTCCGCGCATCAAGCAAGCGCCCAAGCTTTTTGATCATAAATCAGGAGGGCGCATCCTGCGATGCGCCCTCCTGCCGATGTCATTCGGCTCAACTACAAAAACAGGAGGCGGCTGCCGCCGCCTCCTGTTTTTTCATTCCGAAGTCAAACAGTCCCATGCCCTGCGCTCTTTTTCATGCCGTCACACGCGGGGAATTTCCGCGCCGCAGCGTTTTTTCGATTCTACCGCAGCGGATCTCTCCATGACAGCAGAGAAGAGCCACGTTTACAGGTCTGATCCTGAACTTAATGACCTTGCCCCTCCACGGGGATCTGTTTTAAGGGGTCTTACACCATAAAGCTGGAGCGCGTCGTGTGGCTGGGAGGGGGCGCCATGGGAGCGGGGGCGGCCATAGAGTTCTGCTGGGACATGCTCAGGAACTTGTTGGCCTCCCTGCCAATGTCGCTCACCTGTCCCACTGCTTTGGCGCGGCGGCCCATCTCCACAGGATTTGCCAGCAGCTTCAAAAGCTGAGCGGGTCTCATTTTCACCATCTCCTGCACCGTTTCCGACTGGCCGACCATTTTGCCCGCTGCCTCAAGGGAGAAGCCGCAGGTGCCCGCCATCACGTACAGAGGATTGACCTGCTGCACGCCCTGCTCCTCGCAGTACTGATTATGCGCCACCACCTGTATGGCCAGCTGGTTGCCCAGAAGGATACGGCCCAGCTTCCCCTCCAGATCATCAATGGGTCTGCCTGCGGCAAGTGCTTCCATCAGCTCCAGCTTCATCTTCTGTACCTTGGCATACTCTTCCTCCACCGCACAAGAGCCGGTGAAGTTGCGCTCCTGCACCAGCGGATCCGAGTCATCACCCAGATAGGGATTATCTTCCAGAACATCGTTCTTGATGAAATTCTGCAGCTTTTCCATCTGCCTGTTGATCGAGGGATCGCTGTTCAGCAGCTGCTGCACCTCAGGATCCGGGCCGCCGAAAACATTCGGCTGGGGCTGCTGGGGCATCATGTTCTCATACATATTCCCCATCGGGTCGAAGTTCTGCACGAAGCCGCTTGAGGACTGTATCACCGTCTGCTGGATGGTCTGACCGAAGCCGTCCGAGGACTGTGTCACTGTCTGCTGGATGTTCTGGCTGAAGCCCGGCTGGTTGAACCCCTGCACAAAGCCCTGCTGCTGCATCCCCATTCCCTGCTGCATCTCCGGCTGGTTGGTCCAGACGGGCTCATCCTCCATCAGGTTCATAAAGCCCTGGGAAAAGGACGCATTCAGCGCCGGATCAGCAAGGGCGCGATCCTCCTCGTAGGCGGCTCTTTCGGCTCTGAATGCGTTGACCTCTTTGGCAGACTCGGAGTCGGAGAAGAAGAATGCCACGATGAATTTCCAGAAAGCGGGCCGCTCCGGCTCCGCCATGTTTCGGCGGGGGACCTCACTCATGGGGACGGTCTTGCCGGCCTCCGGAAAGCCGCTCTCGTTCACCACGGCACGCAACTGGATGGAGCCATTGCTGTTTGCGGGACGAACGAAAAGACGGCCCTCCGCGGCAGATCTCGCGATCTCGCCCATAGCGGATTCGCCCTGCGCGGTGACGAAGCGCTCCACGCGTCCTTCGGAATTGATGCGGTAAAGCGCCTGGGCGTTCACAGCGTTATCCAGCGTGCCCCAGCCCACATCCGCCAGAATGATCTGCATATCGTTATTCCAATGCGCCAGCTGCATCTGGTCGAAGTTTACAGGCGCTCCATACCCAGGGGGTACAGGATCCATAAAATATTTCGGCATAACCGTTCCTCCTGTCACACTCCCGCCGCAGCGATCGCGCAAGCGGGGTGTTGGATTTTTTTATTCTACCATATATACCTCCGATTTCCCAATTCGGTTTCACTCCCAAAAAATTTTTTTGCCGCCATCAGCGGCAGATGAGCTTTCTGCTGTGCTCCTTCGCCGCGGTCATGCCTTCCAATAGCGTTGTATGCAGGTGAGCCGGCGAGGGGGCGATTTGAGCAGAGGGACGGTCTGTAAGATCCCGGTCTTTTTTTTGGGAGGACCGCGATCCTTATTGCAGGCTTAAAAAGCCCGCTGCCCAAGCAACGTCAAAGGGGCGATGTAAGCCGTCCGCTCCGCCAACTATGGAAGATACCATCGGTATCCACTTTCGCTGTTGATGGGGAATCTGTGCGCCAACACGGAAAAAGACCGCATCCTTTTGCTTAATTTCCATAAAAAGAATTTCTATGAAAATCATGGCAAAAAGGACCTTCCCAGCTTGAACCGGAGGAAAGAAACCTATATAATTATTTTAGAAGAGAACTGTTGCCATAAAATCTTCTTTGTTCATCACAGAATGGAGGCACGATCCTTATGAAACGATGGTTTACTCTGCTCCTGATGGTTCCAGTGATCCTTCTGCTCGCTGCCTGCAAACCCTCCCCCTTTGGGGAGATCCGCATCACAGAGGTGGAAGAAGAATTAGCGGGCACGGGCTTCCAGGTGGTAGCGGAGCTGAAGCGCTTCACTGCCGCAGATTTTTCCGGGAATATCCAGAAAGGGCTGGATGAAGCC
>JAUMYD010000012.1:0-3257 GCA_030528765.1 Bacillota bacterium | reverse complement strand
GGGGAGCAGCATTGAAAATTTTGCCACCATGGAGGAATGCACGGATTTCCTGGGCTACCCGGTCTATAACCCCCTGGAGGACTGTAGCTGGCTGGAGCAGGCCACGAACATCGGCATGCCTCTGGAAAAGAAAGATGAGCACATTTCCCTGCATTGGAATGGGACCCCAAAGCGGGAGCTGACTGATCTCAGCATAAGCAGCGGTTATCGCCTGGATTCCGCCCGCCTGCAAATGCGCATCACCTTCCATTGCCGTGAGGAAAAGCTGTATTCCACCAGCTACTTCAGACAGGCCGGCAGCCGGGCCACTTACCATATAGAAGAATACCCCATGGCCAACGGGAATACGGCCATGCTCGTCACAGGGGAGGAAGACGAAGCGAGGTATTTCTCCACCGAAGCCTTTTTCGTTCAGGAGGGGCTCTTCTATTCCCTGAATTTCGTGGGGGAAAAGGAAGACCCCGAAGCGGTCCGGGCCATGCTGGAAAAAGTTCTGGCTGTATTTTGAGAAAAGCAGCAGGGAGAAGCCGAAGAACAGAAGGCCGGGATAAAAAACTGCTCTCAGGCGCAGTGCTTTGCTGCGCCTGTTCTTGTATACGCCAATCATTTGTGGTAGTATTCCAATAAGAGAAAGAGAGCTACGCATTAAAATATGAAGAAGGAGTACAACAGCTGTGTCTATTGAGAAAGTAAAAGCTTTTTTTGCCTCCCGGGGGATGCTGGAGCGGGTGATGGAATTTGATGTTTCCAGTGCTACTGTGGAGCTGGCAGCCCAGGCCCTGGGGGTGGACGGCAGCCGCATCGCCAAGACCCTGTCCTTTTCTGTGGATGGCAAGCCTGTTCTGGTGGTCACCGCCGGGGATGCCCGCATCGATAACGCCAAGTACAAGGCATTTTTCCATACCAAGGCAAAAATGCTCGCCCATGAGGAAGCAGCCCAGCTCATCGGCCATGCGGTAGGCGGCGTTTGCCCCTTCGCGGTGAATGAGGGGGTTGCGGTCTACCTGGATGAATCCCTGAAGCGCTTTCAGACCGTCTTTCCGGCCTGCGGCTCGGGGAACAGCGCCATTGAACTGACGATCCCGGAGCTGGAGGAGCATTCCGCCTGCCTGCAATGGGTGGATGTCTGCAAAAACTGGGAATAGCCCGGCTTCGCCAATTTTAAGCGGCTTTGCGTGGCGCAGCATAGAAAGATCCTCCCCATGTGCATGGGGAGGATCTTTGTTTTATGGGCAGCGGGTAAAGGCTGTGGGGCTTATTTGATTCCTGCAAATAAACCCTGCACCTAGCGATAAGGCTCCTTCTGCTCTGTCAGGACCAGCAGATAATCCACGCTGGTCTGGTAGAAGCTGGCCAGCTTGATCAAAACTTCTGTTGGAATATCGTTTTCATCCGTCTCGTATTTGGAGTAACCGGTCTGGGACAGGCCAAGATACTGGGCGATTTGCGTTTGGTTGAAATCTGCATCTTCCCGCAGATCACGAATGCGCAATCTCATAGTAATCACCCGAAAAAATGATACAACAGGACATATCGTCTACTTGAAATTTTGGACTATATGTCCTGTAATATCTACAGGAAGTGAATTTCCATGCCGGATTACAAAGCTATGTATCAAAGACTTTTCTACGCCACAGAGGACGCCATCTCCCTGCTCATCCGCGCCCAGCAGGAATGCGGGGAGCTCTATATCAATTCAGCAGAAGCAGAGGATGAGGAACTTACGGCTGAAGAAGAATTTGCAGCTGAAGAGGAAGAAAAAGGACACCGCAGCGGAGAATAAGGCCGCAGCTGTGTCCTTTTTTTATGCGCAAAGCTCAGTGCGGGATGTTCTTGCAAAGCCGGGCCATCACCGCCTCCATGGCCTCCGTCCAGGGGGCAAAGGCATCCTTCTCCCGGATGTATTTCTGCACCATATAATTGATGCCGCCGGGGGTCATCTCCTCCGCCAGCTCCCGCAGGCGCTCCGGCGTGGCGTCCACAGCCTGCCCGGCCAGGGCGGCAAACATCCGCGTGGTATAATCCTTGGCCGTTTCCTCCGGCACACCCAGAGAGGAAGCCCAATCCACGATCTGCTGGCTCAGAATGAAGTAGGAAGCCACATAGGCTGTGATCCCCGCCAGCACCGCCGCATGGTAACGATCATCCACCGCCACCACATCCCCGATGGGCCGGATCAGCTCCTCCACCTCCGGCAGGGGCGGATAAAGCACGATGGGCCCCCGCCGCACCGCCACGAAGGAAAGGGGCACCAGATGGGCCAGCAGTGCCGTTGGGCCGATCCACTCCCGGATCTGGGGCAGATTGATATCCGTCATCAGGTTGATGACCCTCTGCTCCGGCCGGAAGCGCAGAGAGCGGCAGACCTCCTCCCCCACCTGGGGCAGGATGGTCAGAAAGACCCAGTCCGCACCGTCCAGCACCTCCTGCATGGAGCCGGCCACCCGGATCCGCTTCGGGAAGCGGCTTTGCAGGGCCGCAGCCTTCTCCGCATTGCGGGGGGAGAGCAGAATGGGATAGGGACGGCTTTCATCCTGGCAGAAAGCCGTGGCCAGGGCACTGGCAATGGTGCCACAGCCGATAAAACCAATGCAGGGAAAAGACATAAGCAGCCTCCTTCTATCGCTTCAAAAAATCTTTTATCTCGATCTTTTAGAATGATCCTTCTTTATTCTAGGACATTTTCCTTCTTTTATCAAGCCCCTCTTCCGGCCGAAGGACTGCCTGGGCGGATACCCGCACAGCACTTGCTCCTCCCTGTACGGTGCAGAGAAGCTTTTTGCCTTGCACAGCCCCAGTAAGCCCCTCTCCGGCAGTGGCAGCCTTGCCGCAGCAGGAGACTGCACAGTGCAGGGGGCAAGCACAGGGATTCCGGAAGCCCCTGTCTCCTTCTATAAAGCGGAATTTACCTGCCGCTCTCCGGCCTGCCGACATGTAAAAAACAGACACAGCAGCTGCTGTGTCTGTGAACTGCCGTATGAGCACCAGGCCCTATGCACAGGCTGGTTCTTGTGAAGGCTCGCTTAATCCAGGCAGCGGCTGAGAAATTTTTTCGTCCGCTCTTCCCGGGGGTGCCCCAAAACCTCCTCCGGGATGCCCTGCTCCACAATGAGGCCATCATCCATGAAAAGGACCCGATCTGCCACATCCCGGGCAAAGCCCATCTCATGTGTGACAATGACCATGGTGGTCTCCCGCTCTGCCAGATCGCGGATCACGTTCAGCACCTCACCGGTCAGCTCCGGATCCAGGGCAGA
>JAUMYD010000119.1 GCA_030528765.1 Bacillota bacterium | reverse complement strand
CCATAAGGATATGATTTCCGCAGAAACTCCACAGCAGCAAAAGAAACAGAGGATCTCAGCCGTGTGCTCCAGGAGTGCAGGATCCCGGAGTACTTTTTCCAGGACAGGAATCTCTTTTTCTTTTTCCGCTGTCCGAGCTTGTGCAGTATTTTCTCTGAACAACAGTCCGGCATTCAGTCTTTCCCTGCTGCAGAACGTACTGGTGATCCCCTCACTCTTTTATAGAGTTTCTTTAAATTATTGATTTTAGTATATATATAATAAAACCAACTAAAATACATATTATTATATCCATTTATTTTTCCAAGGCCCCAGTCCATTTTAATTATATTTTATCACATATAGCCCAAAACACAAGATTAGCAGCATAAAACGCAGCACATAAACAACAAACCAGCCCTAAAGGGATGGCTTGCGCTAACCTAAAAACCAGGCCAGCATCCAAAAGATGCTGGCCCATACTTCGTTAAAATAAAGGGGCTGCTTTTCAAAAAATTCCTCTTTTCCAAAAGAGCCCTATCCTCCGCAGCCAAGCCCAGCCATCCATCAGTGCATTCCGCTAATGAATGCTTATAAATAGTGGAGGATACCTTACCAAAAAACACATTTGCAGAAAGAAGCTACAGCTCCGGCACTGTCATCCGAGCGGATAAAGCCTTCTTTCCATTCTTCCTATCCTGCTCTTCTCCGCAAGGACCTGAGCGATGCTGCGGAAAGACAGCAAACCGCAGGGGGCTTTTCAAAGCTTTTTCTCCCCACAGCCGACAATGGAAAAGAGAGCTTCTTTGCTCAGATCTGAATATCCCGATCCGATAGCCTGCGGTTCACAGCTTCCCTGACAAGAAGATAAAATGCCGCGACCAGAGGAATGCAGAAGATCATCCCCAGAATACCAAAGAGACTTCCGCCAACCAGAGAAGCGGCCAGCGTCCACAAGGGCGAAAGCCCCACCGAGGTCCCCACCACATGGGGATAGATCAGTTGGCTCTCTACAAACTGAACAGCCAGATAAACCACCAGACAGATCAGGGCCTTTTCCGGGCTGACCAGCAGGGAAAGGAAAACAGCAAAACCACAGGCAAAAAAGGCACCCACATAAGGAATCAGCGCGCAGACTGCTGTCACCAGGGCAACAAGCCCGGCATAGGGCAGGGAAAAAATGCTGAACGAAATATAAATCAGGATCCCCAGAATAACAGCTTCCAGGCACTGCCCGGATAAAAATTTACTGTAGCTGCTCTGCACCACCTCTGCCACATGGCAGAGCTGCCTGGCTCTGGCAGGCTTCAGATAGGCAAAAATGAATTTCTTTGATTGCCGGGCCAGGGTATCCCGGCTCATCAGCACATAAAAGGCAATAATGCAGGAGATCAGAGCCGTTGCGATCCCGGAAACCGTTGCTGTTGCCACATTGGCAATGGAACCGATCAGTATCCCGGCACTGCTTGTAGCCTTTGCCAGCAATTCCCGGATATCCAAGGAAGATATCCACTCGCTGATCAGCCCGGATTCAATTTCATGCGCCTGCAGCAGATTCTCCAGAGCAGCCAGCCAGCTCGGCCAGTTTTCATCTACCAAAACCACAATGCTTTTAACTGTTTTGCTGAGCTCCGGGATCGCTACTGTGTAGATCAGGAAAATCACCCCAGAAAAAATCAGAAGCGTCAGCAGCAGGCTGATCCAGTGGAGCAGGGAGCGGGAAGGTTTTCTCCTCGCTTTGGAAAAAAGACTGCGGATCCTGCGCTCTATGCCATTGGCAGGAACACGCAAAACAAAAGCCAGCAGCAAGCCGGCCAGCAAAGGAAGGGTCAGATCAAAAATCTGACCCACAAGGGATAGCACTTCCCCAAGGTTCATCAGAATGGCAAAAAGCGTTACAGCGAAAGCGATCAGGATGAATTTTTGCTTGAGATTTTTATCCATAAAGCTACCTCCCGGACAAGCCTCTGCATAGGAAAGCCGCCGGAAAAGCAGCGGCGAAACGGAAGGATCCTCATCCCTGCCCGGATCGCTTCCAAAGATTGATATAAAAAATCAGATAGAGAAAAAAGGTGATACAGAGAATAAGCCCACAGAAAATAAGCAAAGCATTTGCCAGCGTCCCCGGCATTCCGGGGAAAAGAATCAGCAGCATAGAAACGCCATACATCACTGCAGTATTCAGCTTCCCATACCATTTGGCACTGTTCACACTTGCATATTTCAAAATAGTGATATAAGCCATCAGCAACATGCACAGCTCACGCAGAGAAAAAACGATCAACAGAGGCAACACCCATCTGTAGTGGCAACTCAGACAAAACAGCAGTGCAGCCTGAGTCAGCTTATCTGCTACAGGATCAAGAATTTTTCCCAGATCCGAAACCATATTGTATTTCCGCGCAATAAAACCATCCGCCACATCACTCAGAGCAGAAACGATTATCACAAACAAGGCCTCTGCATATCGCCCTTCACTGCAGTAAAGCCAAGAAAAAAGAGGAATCAGAAGCAAACGAAAAAGGCTCAGCAAATTAGGCCAGGTCAAAATTTGTTCTTTTTTCATGAGTTGATGCATTTTCTTTTCTCCTGTACTGTATTTCTTTCCGAAAGAGAAACTTCCTGCCAATCCCCAGAAGAATCTCTGCCCTTCTGGTTCGATTCCCCTGCGCGGGAAGATGGCTTCTTCTTTATGCCGTGAGCCATATAATGCAGGCCAGACAGATAGCCAGGCGAGCAGCGTTTTGTCACAAAATAGGCGCGCTCTTCCCAGGCAGATCAGAAAGAAAGTTATCAAGTTTCGCAGAGCCCGACCCAGTGCGCTCTTTCCTGCCGAGGCTTCGGTCATCAATGGAGCAGGCTGCAAAGACTGCCGCCTACTTGGAGCACTGGCATGGCAGAAAAATAAAGCTCCTGCACCACGGTTATAGGGAAAGGTAAATGCATTTCCTGCTCTGCTCCGCTCTGCGCAGCAGAGAGAGTTTTCCGGAACCATTCTGCTCCCCATCCGCTCTAACCACTATAGACGGAGATCCCCCTCTCCTGAAGAGCAGCACGGGGGATGTAGAACTGCAAAGCACTGGGCAAACAACTGATCTGAATCAGCTTCGGTGGTATTGCCTTCTCCCCGTCCAGAGACCAGGGAAAATCTTCCGGCCCCTGAATCTCCAGAGAGTCCACCTGCTTAAAGTACAGCATGGGAGAATCAAAGCTCTGCTTTCGAAGCGCCAGAACGCAATCCCGGAGTTCAGCGGGGTCCTTTGGTGCCCGAGCCAGCAGCAGTTCAAATTTGCCGTCACACAGATCAACCGTATCCGCAGAGAAGTTCAGGATCCCGCCCACACTGGTAGAATTACAAACAGCCCCAAAGATGAACTTATCCTCCATCAGGCTTCCATCAGAAAACCGGATACGGACAGGATAGGATCTTAGCTGCGAAAGCTCCTGAATACCGCTGAGAAAATAAGCCAGCCGCCCAAAAATATTTTTTAGTTCCTGAGAAGTAGCATAACTCGTTTTGCTGAAAAGCCCAAAAGAAGCAACATAGGTAAAATATCTTTCTCCAAAACGACCAACATCCAGGCAGATCTGCTCCCCTTCCACAATATCCCGGCAAGCCTGAAGCAGATCTGGAGAAAGATGCAGGGTGCTGGCAAAGTCATTGGTGGAGCCAGCCGGAATATAGCCGAGCGGAACGTTTCGTCCACTTTTGATCAGCCCGGAAACACACTCGTTCACAGTGCCATCCCCTCCGCAGCAGACCAGCAAATCACTTTCCGCAGCGCAGCGATGCACCACTGACTCCAATTCCCCCGGCGCTGCGCTCATATAGCATTGCAGATCATAGCCGGCCCGGTTAAAGATAGCAATGATCTCCGCCAGATGTTTCCGGCCTTTTTTCTGGCCGGCACAAGGGTTCATCAACAGCAAAAGCTTTTTCACTTCCACGCCTCCATTTGAAACGAATCCTATCGACTCCACTTGCTTTTTTCGATTTTGGTCTGCCCACAGCCAAGAATCCTTCATCACGTGATCCCTTCTTCAAGGGGAGCGAGCAGGGTGGCTTTCGCAGGAATTCTCTGCCTCGGAGATTAAGTTTTCAGGGAGAAGGGAAAGCTGGCGGAGAACCCAGAGAACGGCCAAAAATTCTCCGTGGTTCGGATAAAGGATCCCCCTGCTCGCAGAAAACAGCATAGAGCCATATCCTAAACTGAAAAGAAACTTACTAAAACAAATATATTGCAGGAATAAGTGCAGGAGCTGGCCGCAAGCAAAATGAAGACGGCCTAGTGCTCCCGGGGAAGCTGAACAGTAAAAAGATTTATGCCATTCTCACTGTGAACGGATATTTTTCCGCCGTGCAGATCCACTACTTTCTTCACGATCGCCAACCCAACACCGTTTCCTTCTGAGGAGTGAGATTCATCTGCCTGATAAAATTTATTAAAGATCCTGCTTTGCTGCTCCGGCGTAATTTCCATCCCTGGATTGCTCAAAGAAACCTCCAGGATCTCCGGAAGTTCTTTGATCACGATCTCCACTGTGGAAGCCTGCGGAGAAAACTTGATGGCATTATCAAGCAGATTCAGCCACACATGCTTCAGCAGCTCCTGATTCCCCTGAATATCATGCTCCCGGAAACGCAGGGAAAAATCAATATCCTTTCTCTCCCACTTGCTGCTCAGCAGCAGGATGCAGGAACGCAGCTGCTCAGAAAGATTGTAAATCTGCAGATCCGTAAGAATAGCTTGGTTTTCCACTTGTGTCAGATCCAGAACATTTGTTGCCATCTGAGATAGCCGCCGGGATTCCTCTTCAATAATGCGTACATATTCTGCCTGCTGCGGCGTAAGTGACTCCCGTTTCAGCAGCTTAGCAAAGCCAGCGATGGAAACAATGGGCGTTTTAAATTCATGCGAAAAATTGTTGATAAAATCACTGCGGAGCATCTCTGTGCTCTCCAGCTCCTCTGCCATTTTGTTAAAGCTCTGGGCAAGCTCCCGCATCCCCGGATGTCTGTTCCAGGGAGAAGGAAGTATGATACGGGGGGAAAAATCCCCGGCAGCAAGCCGCTGCATGATATTCAGCAAATGATTCACCGGCTTCATAGGGATCCTGGACAAAAACAGTGTCATGGCCCCGCCAAGCGTGATGCTGGCACAGATAAAAATAAACAGCAGCTGCCCCGTTGGGATATCCACGCGATCCGGCTCCCCAAGCAGGCCCAGTTCCACGGAAAAATGAATGCCCAAACCCGCCAACAGCAAAACGGCGATAAAAATAACGATAACGATTGCGGAAAAAAGAAGTGTCAGGGACAGCCGTCTCTTCCTGCTCTCCTTCGTTTTCATGCTTTGCCTCCTTTGCAGGGAATGCCGCAGCAACTCATACGTTTTTCACAGCCTTATAACCCAGACCGCGGACAGATACGATCTCAAACTCCTCCCAGCTTTCAAAACGCTTTCGCAAACGGCCCACGTGGACGGTAACCGTTTCCCAGCCCGTATCGCTCTCCATGCCCCAGATCTCATCCATCAGCTGGATGCGGGTAAAAATCTTCCCGGGATACGAAAGCAGCTTATACAGAAGCAAAAATTCCTTTTGGGGAAGCACCTGGCTATTCCCTTTTCTGGAAACCGTGAAGGAGTCATAATCCAACAAAACTGGGCCAATGCGTATTTTCCGCTCATTGACGATCTGCGCCCGCCGCAGCAAAGCTTTGATGCGCAGGAGCATCTCCTCCTCATCGATCGGCTTTGTCATATAATCATCCGTACCGACCAGAAAGCCCTTATGCTTATCCTCCGGCTGTTGCTTCGCTGAGATCATCAAAATGGGTAAGCTGCTTCTATTCTCCCGCAGCATCTTCGTAAAAGAATAGCCATCCATCCTTGGCATCATAATATCCAGCACCACCAGATCGATATGCACCTGATCCATAAGTTCCAGAGCCGCCTCTCCGTTCTCTGCAGTGGAGACCGTATAATGCTCATCCTCCAGAACTG
>JAUMYD010000118.1:4563-6091 GCA_030528765.1 Bacillota bacterium | reverse complement strand
GAGCAGAGCGCTCCCCAGCCCCCACAGGGGGAAAGCGAAGTACCGCTGAACGTGGAAGCGGATCCGCAGCCGGTCACTGCGGAAGCTGATCCGGCTCAGCAGCCGGTAACAGCAAAGCAGCCGGAGGATCTGCCCACTGTGGAGGAGCTGCCGGAGGACAGCAGCCACAAAAATGAATTTTCTCTTCCCCCCGTTGCCCATGGCAACAGTATTCAGGGGGATTATAATCTGAAGATCCTGGCTGCCGTGGAAGGCTATGACGCCAGAAACCCACTGGTGAAGGGAAGCACCGTTAGCTTCTATGTAGAAACGGAAGAGGCTTATCTGGAGTATCAGGTGGATCTCGGTGGTGCGGATGCGGTCTTTCTCGGAGAAAGTGAAAGCCTGCCTTCTGCGCAGGCCACTGCAGGCTGCATGAGCCTGGAGGGTTTTGATTTTTCCTGCGTGGAGGCGGTTTCGGCTGATGGCCTGATCGCCCAGAACCGCGGTGGTGAGGCGGCCGGGCTCTGGCTGCTTTCCGAAGAAGAAGAAAGCCTTCTTTCCGAGCTGGGCGGCGGCTCCCTGCTGAGCTGGTCCGCAGATGGCAACAAGCTGCTTTACACAGATAGCGAAAACAGTCTCCATATCTATTATGTGGCAGAGAACATTTTGCTGGATCTTTGTGATTCCCCGGTTCACTCCTTCTGCTGGGGCAGTGATGGCAAAAGCATTGTCTTTTCCGCATTGGATACGGAGAGTGGATATTACAGCATCTTCACCGTAATTGTGCCGTAAAGAAAACAACAGCAATGCGAAGCAGAGCAGGCTCATGCCTGCTCTGCTTTCCTATGCGCACCCTATGCTCCGGCCTGTGCCTGCCTGCATCGGCAGAAAATCCAGGCCCGCCGCCAGCCCTCCAAAAAACAAATCCGGCAGACGCAAAGGGCCTCTTTCTGCGGCCCTGTTTCCTGCGCCTGTTTTCTCAGGGAAGGAGGCTCTTATGCGAAAGCCACAAATGAAAAAAGAGCAGAACCACGCTCCTCCTCTTTCACTGCTGCCCCTGCTCCCCTGCTGCAGCCTGCGCCTGCGGATCTGCAGCTACACGGAAAGCAGCCCCCGGCTGAAGGCAGCACTGCGCCTGGCGCTCATCAGCGATCTGCACAGCTGTCTTTACGGGCAGGAGCAGGAAGAGCTGCTGAAAGCCCTGACAGAACAGCAGCCCGATCTGATCTGCCTTTCCGGGGACATCATCGATGACAAAAAGCCTCCCGAAGGAGCCCGGTGCCTCTTCTCCGCCATCGGGAAGCAATACCCCTGTTACTATACTTCCGGCAACCACGAAGCCCGCAGCGGGCAGATCAGGCTGCTGAAGGAAGAGATTCGCAACTACGGCCTGCAGGTGCTGGAGGGAACGGGGCAGATTTTGGAGATCAAAGGGCAGCGGCTCTACATCGCCGGGGTGGATGACCCCAGCGCCTTTTCGGAGGGCGATCTGCCCGGCAGCTGGCAGGCGCAGCTGGATGCGGCAGCAGCGGGGCTGGGCAAGGAA
>JAUMYD010000118.1:0-4553 GCA_030528765.1 Bacillota bacterium | reverse complement strand
CAGCATCCTGCTCTCCCACCGGCCGGAGTGCACAGCCTTCTACGAAAGCAGCGGCTTTGATCTGGAGCTGAGCGGCCATGCCCACGGCGGACAGCTTCGCATCCCCGGCCTGCTGAACGGGCTTTACGCCCCAAACCAGGGGTTTTTCCCCAAATACGCAGGCGGGCTGTATCAGCTGGGCAAAACGAGCCTGCTGGTGAGCCGGGGTCTCTGCAAGAGCCGGCTGCCACGGGTTTTCAATCGGCCGGAGCTGGCCATCATCGAGCTTTTGCCCGGGGAATAGCCCGGATTCCCCCGACAAAACGCCTGCACCCCGCTTTTTTAAAAAAGTGGATCAAAAAACTTTATCCTTTGTCTCCGCCCTTCGATCAAGGCTTATCATAAACACACAAAAAGCGTGCAGCGAATCGCTGCACGCTTTTTTATCTCACAGGGAGTACCTCTCAGCAAAGGCCGTTCTGCCGACGGGCTGCTTCCACCACCTGCTTCACCAGCACCATGGTGGTAACAGCGCCCACGCCGCCGGGAACAGGGGTGATGCCCTCCACGATGCCTTCCGCTTCCTCAAAGCGAACATCCCCCAGCATCTTCCCTTCTTCATCAAAATTGATGCCCACATCAATGACGATCTGCCCGGGGGAGAGATGCTCCGCGCCGATCAGACCGGAACGGCCGGCCGCCACCACCAGGACCTCTGCCTGGCGGCAGCATTCCGCCATATCCCTGGTGCGGGTATGGCAAACGGTAACAGTGGCATTCCGGGCCAGCAGCAGCATGGCCAGGGGCTTGCCCACCACCAGAGAGCGGCCCACCACCGTGACCCGCTTCCCGCTCAGATCCACCTGATAATGATCCAGGATCTCCAGGCAGGCCTGCACAACGCAGGAGGGGAAGCCGTTGGGCAGATTGGCGAACACACCCACCATGGAGCCATCGGTGATGCAATCAATATCCTTCGCCGGGGAAAGGCGCTGCCGCACCGCTTCCTCATCGATGGTCTTGGGCAGAGGGCGGAAGATCAGACAGCCGTTATAGCAGGGATCGGCATTGATCTCATCGATCACCGCCAGCAGCTTCTCCTGGCTCACATCTGCAGGCAGCAGGAAGCGTTCCACCGCCACGCCGGTCTCCTCGCAGCGGCGCATGGCGCCCCGCTCATAGGCCAGATCATCCGGGCGTTCCCCCAGGCGGACGATGGCCAGCGTGGGCTGGATTCCTTTTTCCTGCAGCACCTGCACAGCAGTGCTGAGCTGCTCCCGCATGGCAGCATTGACCTCCGCTGCCTTGAACAAACGTGCCATTAACGGAACCTCCCTTCCACATTGCGGAAAATCTCATCTGCCAAAGGCAATCCGGCATCCAGCAGCACCTGGGCTTCTTTTTCCAGTGCAGCAGCATATTCCCGGTCTGCCATGGCCTTGGTATTGATAAACACATTCAGGCTGGCTGCCTGCAGTGCAGCCTTGCAGCAGATCACCCCGCAGCCCACATCGCTGATGACCAGAGCAGAGCCGCAGACGGCAAAGCGTTCATGCAGGCGGATGGCCTCCGTGCAGGCCTGCATGATGGCCAGCGGGATCGCTGCCGCGTCCTTCAGCACCTGCGCCATGACCTCTGCCTTATACTGCTGCTGTTCCGGGGTATCCTTGGGCAGACCGTAGGCCGCTGCCAGAGGGGCAAAGGCTGCCGCGTCCGCATCGATCAGCTCCAGAAGCCGGGCCTGCAGACGCCGGGCATCTGCCATCAGGCTCTGCAGCTCCTCCTCATACTGGGCGTATTTGGGCTTCCCCACCGTCAGGCTGCCCACCATATGCCCCAGGGCCACACCAATGGCCCCCACCAGGGCAGAAGCGCCGCCACCGCCGGGGGTCGGGGCGCTGCTGGCCAATTTATCCACAAAAGCCGCATAGCTGACTTGTGCTTCCATCATGAAAAGTCCTCCTCCTTCAGGATGCTCCGGCCTGCCTCTGCCGGAGGCAGGCTACGCTTTGCAGCACCACAGCTGCAAAAAGGCACTTTCCGGGGAAGCCCCGGCAGGCGGCAGCAAAAGCCGCTAAAGCACCACAACATATACTATATCCTAAGTAAAAATAGATTGCAACGAAAATTTATATCCAAAAGCCGCTCTCCAGCCGGGAAACTGCTTGTATTTTCCACAAAAATCAATTATAATTTAAAAACAATAAATAAAAATAGACGGAAAGGATGCTTTTATGTATTATTGCCAAAACTGCGGCAGCCCTCTGGAGAATCCGCCCGGGAACTTCTGCCCCAGCTGCGGAGCGCAGATCCCCACCACACCCGGGGCTCCCCACCAGCAGCAGGAGCAGCAGTGGAGCGGCAGACGGCAGACTGCTTCAGAAGCCATGCACTTCAGCGGCAGGATGGATCGGCCGGGGCTGAAAAGGGCTGCTAAAGATCGTCTTTCCGGCAACTGGGGGAAGGCCATTGGCCTGGAGCTGGTGATGGAATCCCTTCTTACCTCCCCTGCCTCCATTTCTTTCGGCTTTCTGTATTCGTTTTTGATCTCTCTGTCTGCCATTCTGATCCGGATCATGAGCCAGGAAGCGATCTCTTTCCTGCTCCTGTGCCTGATGGGGCTCTGCCTGATCCCTATGCTGATCTTCTGGGGCCCCCTGAAATACGGCAACGATGCCTTTTAT
Organism: Bacillota bacterium; assembly: GCA_030528765.1. GTDB lineage: Bacteria > Bacillota > Dehalobacteriia > UBA4068 > UBA4068 > RGIG3155. The sequence goes on along the minus strand of JAUMYD010000118.1, from coordinate 1,890 downwards.
CTGCAGCTCTTCCATGAGCGAAAACCACCCTTTTCCCTGCTCTTCCAGGGCTTCAGCTGCTTCGGGAAAAGCTGCTGGATGGGGGTTCTGAAATTTTTGCTGCTCACCGGCTGGACTCTGCTCTTTGCCATCCCCGGCATCGTGAAGCAGCTTTCCTACTCCATGAGCTATTTCATCCTGCGGGATCGGCCGGAGCTGAGCGCCTGGGAGGCCATCCGTGCCAGTAAGGAAATGATGAAGGGGAACAAGGGCGAGCTCTTCACCCTCCACCTGAGCTTCTTCGGCTGGGTGATCCTGAGCTGCCTCAGCTATGGCCTGCTGGATATGTTCTATGTACGGCAGTATCGGAACGCCTGCCTGGCTGCTTTCTATGAAGAGCTGAAGGCCCGGAAGAGCCCCCGCATCATCCCGGAATCCGAACGCCCGCTCTGGAATCGGCCGGAGCCGGCTGCCGTACCCCTGACAGAAGGATAAAGCAGCGGGGGATCAGGCTATTCAGCAGGAAAACAACCTTTGCCGATGTTTGAAAGGCTTCATTCTCTTCCCTGCTGCAGCTTCTTTTGAAGGCGGCAGTCTCGTATCTTCAAAAGGGGCCTCCCCTCGTTTCACTGCCCGCAATGCAATACCCGCATTTATGAGGATCCCCGCCAATACTGCCTCGGCTGCAGCTATCGCTTCCCCTCCGGCTATGAGCGGCGGATCCGGGTCAATCATGCCCGGGCGAAGAGGGAAAGGACGAAATACGCTTCAGCAGCAGGATGCGCCGCCCCGAACTGAAGCAGAGCGGCAAAGATCGCCTTTCCGCTAACTGATGGCAAAGCATTGCCGTCATCCTGATCAGCTATGGGATACCTGGCAAGAAGCTGCCAGAGCGGCCTTTTGCGGAAAGCTGCGGGCAGGGCGCAGCTGCATAAGAATACACAAAAAACTGAATACCCGGAAGAAGGCCCGCTTGCTTTTGGCAGCAGGGCAGGGACAATAAAAAAATAACCGAAAACTTCCCCGGCAGTTGTTTTTTGGGGATTTCTGCTGTATAATGAAATATGCAGTTCATTATATTCAGGGAAAGGATGATTCGTATGAATACTTGTCCGCAATGCGGAACTCCTTTAGGTGAGGTTCCACCGAAATTCTGTCCCACCTGCGGGGTTGAGATTCTCCCCGGTGAAACAAATACGGTTTCCGGAGAAGCTGTTTTCTTCGCCGGTGATCTGAGCCGTAAGGAAATGAAAAAACTGGCCAAGGAACGCCTGAGCGGAAACTGGGGAAAGGCCATTGGCGCAGGCCTGCTGGCTTCCCTGATCCTGCTGGGCGGCTCCGCACTAGGCATAGGCATCGGTGGCATCATTCTTGCCGGTGTCCTCGATATGGGTCTGGCCCTCTTCTTCATGCAGCTTTTCAGAATCCGGGAAGTTCCCTTCAACAAAATGTTCAGCGGTTTTGAACGTTTTGGGACCGCCTGCTGGGCCGGCATCCTTCAGGGCCTTCTGCTCTTCGCCTGGAGCCTGCTCCTTGTGATCCCCGGCATCATCAAATATTATGCCTATGCAATGACCTTCTACATCCTGAACGATCACCCCGAAATGACGGCTCGCGAAGCCATCACTGCCAGCAAGAAGATGATGAAGGGCCACAAAGGCCGTCTCTTCGTTCTGGAGCTGAGCTTCATTGGCTGGGCGCTGCTCAGCAGCCTCACCGGCGGCATTCTCCTGATCGTCTATGTTTACCCCTATCAGTGCGCTACCTATGCTGCTTTCTACGAAGATCTGAAAGCACGGCAGGAAGACTGATCGTAAAACAGCGATAACAGAGCCAGAAAAAGCAGCTGCTCCCGGAATGGGCGGTGCTCATAAAACAGTTACAGGGACGGCAATGTGAGTTGCTGTCCCT
>JAUMYD010000117.1 GCA_030528765.1 Bacillota bacterium | reverse complement strand
AATTCAATATGGTCGTTGATATTTTTGTCGATCCTCATCATAAAAGAAGTAAGCTCCTGATACTCCGAATCGGAAAAGCCGGAAAAAAGGATATTTCCGAAGCTCCGCTGAGCCTCCCTGCCATCGGATACGATCGCATTCGCCGCTTCCAGCACCATCAGATGAATGGTTTTTCGGTTCTCCCCGCGGTGCTCGCCCCTTAAAAGACCTTTATCCATCAGACTGTGAATGGACAGGGATACATGAGATTTTGTCAGGCGCCGGTACTTGATAATATCGGAGGCTGTATCAAACCGGGGATTGTTTGCCAAAAACATCAGCACCGTAAATTCCATATAAGTAAGGCCGTGCTTTTCACACACAGGGTTTACCATTGCCGTATACAGGCCTTCAGCTGCAGCATAGTGGAAAAATATATTCTCCATACCCGCTCTCCTTTGCTGCAAAGCAAAAAACGCCCTGCAAATAGTTCAAAATAGAACATTCTTATTATACTGCATATCCTGCGATTGTCAATGCTTAACACAAAATGTTTGCAATTGAAGGAGCCGGATCTCCTGTTGGGAAGCGCATCATCAAATTTCAAAAGGCATACCGGAGAGCTGCTGAAAAATCCTCATAGGGAGCAAGCTGCGCCGAAAGATTCAAAATTGGCAAGGATATCGTTTATTTTATCTTCGCCGAGGGGGAAAGCATCGTCCCCGTCATGGAGCAATCCCTTCCCGCTCTTATGGAAGGCAAGACCATCCTCAACAAACTCCCAGGACAGAGATTCAGCCGTATCCTGCTCCGGATTCTTGACCACTGCTTTGGTGTTGCCGGTGATGGAATAGCGCTTACTGACGCTGCTGCCATACTTTGTCATGGATGAAGGCAGCGCGGCAGCAAGGATATTGACCACGATCAGGATCGCCGGCACCACAGCAGTGATGATCAAAGAATAGGAGCCGCCTTTGAAAGCCAACTGCTTTCTCTGCACTTTGCTTTTCTTTTCATCTTCATCAGTTGTACCTCCGTTTGCAGATTGGCTTTTTCCTCCTCAGGCACCCTGATCAGGAGCCTGGTTGCTTGATGGCAGCGTTTCGGAAGTGCGTATCCTCAAATCTCTCAAAATAAACAAATAATCCGAACCCGTCTCCCACAGGGAAGATCTGGTTCGGATTATATTGCTTTGGTGCGGGTAGTGGGGGTCGAACCCACACACCTTTCGGCACAGGATCCTAAGTCCGGCGCGTCTGCCAATTCCGCCATACCCGCGCATCGGGCAGCGGCTGATCCGCTGCCCACCCCCGCAGCGGACAGGCCGGGCGGGGGTGGGATTTGCTTTGCTTAAAAATCATCCATAGACATTCTGGGCCGGGCTGCCTCAAAAATGATCATGATCAGGCAGAATGCAGCCAGGAAGAGCACATGCAGCAGGCTCCCTTCCAGCCCATAGCTGAGCTCATAATAGAAGCTGCCGCCGCCAATGCTGCTGCTGAAGATGGAGAATTCAGGAATCACACCGCCAACGGGCAGGCCCAGAACAAAATGCTGCCCGAAGATCCAGGCACTGTGCAGCCCCCAGGTAAGCCAGATGCTGCGGCTTCTGCGCATCAGCAGCAGGAGCAGCATATTGAAAAGAAAGAGATGCAGGGCGTATTCTAGGTGGAAGCCCTGGTAGTAGAAATTGTAAAAATTCACCGCCAGGCTGCAGACGCAGAGCATCAGGGTGCCCAAAATGGCACCGTAGCGTCCCTTCATATGCTGGTAGATGTAGCAGCGAAAAATCAGCTCCATGCAGCCGGCATAAAGGAGGACAGCCGGCAGCAGCAGAAATATCCAGGGAGAAAAGCTGTTCAGACTGAGACGGAGGTTCCCCTGGAAATAGGCGGGAAGCAGCTGCAGAGCCAGGATCGCCGCACCCAGCAGCAGACCAAGGAAAAGGCTGAGCAGGCCATTATTCCCATGCCGGCCGGAGAAGGATCTCAGGCTTTCCTTCCTGGTCAGAAGGATGTAAAAGATACAAAGCAGCCCCGGGATAAGGAAGAGGGCGTATTCCCAGCATCTTTCCAAAATGGGGCGCAGCGCATCCTCCGCTTCCAGGCCCTGGAAAAGCAGAGGCCGCAGGAAGGAATCCAGCATCTCCATGAGGAGCTCACCGCCAAAAAGAATAAGTATAGCCACCAGGGGCACCAGGAAAAAATTGGTTCCCACGCTTTCCCGGAGGCTTCTTTTTCTTCTCGGAATCAGAATATCCACTTCAAAAGCACTCCTTTTCTTATATAATATCCGGCCCACAGCCTTTTCCGCAGGGGCCGTCCGTCCGCTGCAAAGCGCACCTCCGGAGAGAAGCGATTGGAGATGAGCCCACAGCCAACTTGGCAGGAAAAATGCAGCCTGCCCAAAAATCTTGATTTTTATTTTAGCATAAATTCCTTACAAAAGCAAGGAGAAAGCCCCGCTCAGGCCAGGCGGAAGCCACAGCCGGAAAAGGCAGGCGCCGCCTATCTGAAAAGCCGCACAAACGAATAACCGATATAAAGGAACTCTTCCCGAAGCAGAAAGGCCGCCCTGGTTTTCAGGCTCCTGTACATCGTTGTGGGCGTGGGAGAGGGCACTGCCGCAATGCCGTGATCCTTCGCCATAAGCATTGCCCGTTTCATGTGCAGCGGATCACTGACAAGGATGGCCGTCTCCAGGCCATGGGCATCCATGATCTTTTTTGCGTTTTCCAGGTTTTCTTCTGTGATCGTGGAGCTTTCTTCGATCAAAATGCTTTCTGCCGGGACAAACTTCGAAAGTGCATATTGCCTGGCAGCAGCAGCTTCCGAGATGCTGCTGCCCTCTCCGAAGCCGCCGGTAAAGATCAGCTGCTCCACGTAGCCCTCTTCATAGAGCCAGATGCCATGATTGATCCGCTCCCGGAATACAGGCGAAACAAAAGCATCTTCTACAGCAGCCCCCAGGACGATGGCCACATCGGAGGGGATCTTTTCATCCCGTTCTCCGTAGCGGATGATCCCGGCAGCGGTGAAGGAAAGGCAGAGCAGAAGCAAGGCTGCGCAGCACAGAGCCACGAGCCCGGGCCGGCATTTTCTCTCCGTAAATTTAAAAACAGTCATCTTTCTATCCCTTCCGCAGCGCTTCCGGCAAAACCTTCGGCAAAGCACCGATGTTTCTTCTTTTCTTTTTTTCTTTTTCTCTCTTTCTGCGGCTCCCGCTGCGCTGGGAAGCCTCCGGAAAACAGATCTTCAGCCCTCCCCGCTTCACGCACAGTGCTGCGCTGTTATCTCCAAAAGCAGCCGCAAGCCATGCAAAGCTGTCACAGACGAAAAAAAAAGAAACAGCTCCTGTTGGCAGGAGGAGAAGAGGCACAGCAGAAAGGCAGTCTCCCGGCTCCTCTGCCGATCCCCACAGCGCGGGCAGAGCAGGAGCCAGCCTGCTATTTCAGGCCCAGCAGAGCCAGGGCCTGGGCCACATCCTTCGCCACCAGCCGCCGTATCCCTGCAGGAACATCCTCCTGCTCAGGGCAGATGGCCAGCTTAAAGCCAAAGGAAAGTGCCTCTTTCAGCCGCCGGGCCGACTGGCTCACATGGCGCAGCTCCCCCAAAAGGCCGATCTCCCCCAGCAGCAGGATCTTATCCTCAATGGGGCGATCCAGAGCAGAGCTGACAATGGCTGCTGCCACCGCCAGATCCGCAGCCGGGTCATCCACCCGCATGCCGCCGGCCACATTGATATAAACATCCTTATCCCCCAGGCACAGGCCCAGCTTCCGCTCAAGCACCGCCAGAATGATCATCAGCCGGTTATAATCATAGCCTGCCGCCAGCCGCCGGGGGTTTCCGAAGCCGGATTTGGCACTAAGAGCCTGGATCTCCATAAGCAGCGGCCGGGCGCCCTGCATCAGGCAGCAGACCGCCGAGCCGGGGGAGCCCCCCTCCCGCTGGCTGAGAAAATAGGCCGAAGGGCTCAGCAGCGGGGCCAGGCCCTGCTCTGTCATCTGAAAGACACCCACCTCATTGGTGGAGCCAAAGCGGTTCTTCACTGCCCGCAGCAGGCGAAAGGCATTGTAGCGCTCCCCTTCGAAGTAGAGCACCGTATCCACCATATGCTCCAGCACCCGTGGGCCGGCCAGCATGCCTTCCTTGGTCACATGGCCGATCAGCATCACGGCACAGCCCAGCTCCCGAGCCTGGGCAATGGCGGCAGCCGCCACGGCCCGCACCTGGGAAACGCTGCCCGGCGCGGATTGGATCTGCCCGCTGAAGACGGCCTGCACACTATCGATGATCAGCAGGCTGGGGCGAATGCTTTCCACCTCGGAGAGGGCCGCATCAATATCCGTCTGCGCCAGCAGATAGACCTGCTCGTTGAGGGCCTGCAGCCGCTCTGCCCGCAGGCGGATCTGCTCTGCGCTCTCCTCCCCGCTGATGTAGAGCACCTTCCCATGAGCAGCCATGGCCTGTGCTGCCTGAAGCAGCAGGGTGCTTTTGCCGATGCCGGGCTCCCCGCCCAGCAGCACAGAGCTGCTCGGCACCAAACCACCTCCCAGCACCTGATCCAGCTCGGGCAGGCCCAGCAGCCAGCGGCGATTTTTTTCTGCAGCCACTCTGGTGATGGGCTGGGCTCTTGCCGCCGGCAGGCTGATGCGCCCCGGCTTGGCAGTGGGGATTTCCTCATGGATCTTCTCCTCCACCAGGCTGTTCCAGGCCCCGCAGTGGGGGCATTTCCCCATCCAGCGGATACTTTCCCCCCCGCATTCCCGGCAGAAAAACATGGTTTTGCTCTTTGCCATTTGGCCCATCCTCTCCTCGGCAGCAGTTTTTTATTGGCTGTTTTTTATTATTTTATTATAAGAAGCAGAAAAAAGCTTGTCAATCCTCAGCGGCTCCGGCAGCGGCGGGGAAAAGCCCCCGCCCTGCTCTGCTGCGAAAAAAGGAGAAGGCCCCCGGGAAGCTGTTAAAAAACCGGGGGCCAAATATTAGAAAAGCCTCAGCAGGTAAGCTCTGCTTTTGCAGCATCCTTCTTCCCGGGCATATTCATCCCGGGTTTTTCCTCCTGCAGCCAGCCCATATGCTCTGCGATAAAGCGCAGGGCCTGGTCATTCCAGCGCTTGGCAGTACGCTCACTGATATCCAGACGAATAGCAGCCCCGTAAAGACTGGTCTCCGCCCGGAAATAGATCAGCTTCAGCAGCTCCAGCCGGTCCAGATCCACCCGCCGTCCGGTGGAAAGCCGGCCCAGCAGCAGCCGTACAGCCTGCACGGAACGACGCAGGTATTCTGCCTCCCCCCGGCTCAGGGCGATGACACCCAGGGCTGTATTATCCACAGTACTGCCCTGGGGAAAGCGCTGGTCCCGCATGGAGCGGCTCCGGAGCAGCACGTCATTTTCCACCTCATGCAGCTGCTGCACATTGCTGAAATAGCAATACAGGATATTCTTGGCATTCGTTCGCCAGCGCAGATCACGCATTTCCCTCATCCTCCTTAAACGCATCTTCCCACAGCTCCAGACTGCCGCCGCAGCAGGGGCAGCCCAGCTGCTCCTCATAGGCGGGAAATCCAAAACATTCGCCGCGGCTCTCCCGGAAGGGAAGGGCTTCTTCCCAGCGGGCACCGCAGCAACTACATTGCAGCACATCTTCACCTCCCCCCTGGGAGAGGCAGTTTAAACACGAAGGCTGTTCTTATTATAGAACATATGTTCGATTATTGCAAGCCCTTCTTCTTCCCTGCTGGGATTTTTATGGGACAGTTGAAGCTTTCGTCATTAAAAGCCTTCTTCTTTGAAAAGAAGAAGCAAGAAACTTTTATTGGGCTTCGCCGGCTATGATCCCCGCCGCAGCCCAAATACTAAAGTTTTTTGACCCACTTTTTTTCAAAAAGCGGCGGTTTTAAAAAATATAAAAGCCTTCTTCTCCTGAAAAGTGGCAAAAAAGCCGGTACAGCCTTAAGCGGGGCTTCGTAAAACAGTTAATGGAGCGTATCATTGCGATACGCTCCATTTCTGCATATGCAGGGTTTGGGGCAGGCACGCCCCAACAAGATTACCGTGACCAAATTTGGCACCACGGTAGAATCTTGCTCTCAGATTGAAGATCTCTGAGAAAAGGCTCCCTTGTGTAAAGGGAGCTGTCAGCGAAGCTGACT
>JAUMYD010000116.1 GCA_030528765.1 Bacillota bacterium | reverse complement strand
GAGGAGAGCGTAGTCACTCTGGATGTTGGGATTATCGTTGACGCGGAAGTGGTCAATATCCGCCAGAGTCCCTCCATGGAGGGAAGGATTCTGGATACCACTCGGCGGGGAGAATTTTTCCTTGTTGAAGAAAAAGAATTGCTGGATGAGGAGGGGGAGGCCTGGGTAAAGATTCGTTACCGTGGGGAAAGCGCTTATGTCTATTCGGAGTATTTGCATCAGATGGTCTGGAACACGGATATTCTTGTGAATATGGCAGAGGTTTTGGAGCGGGATGTTATGGTTTATGCCGAACCCGACTCGGAAAGTGAAGTTCTTTATCGGGCTTATAAGGGGGAGCCAATGCTGCTCTACAGCTCCGGGGATGCAGATTGGTGTAAGGTTTTTTACAGTGGGAAGGAGGCCTATGTGCCTGCGGACCAGTTATCCGTGAAGAAGGTTTCCATTCTGGAGCTTTTGGAGTAGCATCGGTTTTCCTCTTTTCGGAGAGCTGTGTATGCGTTTTCCTCTGGAGTTCTGCGCATCTGGCTTGGAAGCAGCAGTTTCGACCGGGAGTATAAGGATAAAAAGAAAAGCACAGGTGTCTTATGAAATATCGTTTGGATCGCTATGGGAATCCTGTTTCCATACTTGGCTTTGGCTGCATGCGTTTCCCGCTGCGACGGGGAAAAATTGATATGAAGGAAACGGAGCAGGAGATCCTCACGGCATACCGTTCCGGGATAAATTATTATGATACAGCCTACATTTATCCCGGCAGCGAGGCTGCGCTGGGGAAGATCCTTCAGAAAAATGCGATTCGGGAACAGGTGTATATTGCCACTAAGCTGCCGCATTATCTGCTGCGGCGGCCGGAGGATATAGAAAGGATTTTCAGAGAAGAGCTGCAGCGATTGCGAAGCACTTATATCGATTACTATCTGCTGCATATGCTGAGTGATCTGGAGAGCTGGGAGCGCCTGAAGTCCCTGGGCTTTGAAAATTGGCTGGCTGAAAAGAAGAAAAGCGGGGCGATTCGGCAGATTGGCTTTTCCTACCATGGGAACAGTGAGATGTTTTGTCGTCTGCTGGATGCCTTTGACTGGGATTTTTGCCAGATTCAGTATAATTACATGGATGAGCATTCTCAGGCTGGGAGGAGAGGGCTTCACCATGCGCATGAAAAAGGCTTGCCGGTGATTATCATGGAGCCTCTGCGTGGAGGTAAGCTGGTCTCGCGTCTGCCGGAGGAGGCAAAGCAGCTTTTTGCCACAAACAGCAGGGGCTGGTCTGCTGCGGAATGGGCGCTGCGCTGGCTGTGGAATCAGCCTGAGGTATGCTGTGTCCTTTCCGGGATGAATTCTGATGCCATGCTGCGGGAAAATGTGAACAGCGCTTCACGGGCAGAGGCAGGGGATTTAGGCCTGGAGGATCAGCACTTCCTCCAAAAGGTGGCTTCTGCGATCAATGCACGCATGAAGGTGGCTTGCACTGGCTGCTCGTATTGCCTTCCCTGCCCGGCGCAGGTGGATATCCCCGGCAGTTTCTCTGCCTATAATCGTCGATATTCGGAAGGAAGGTTTTGGGCGAAGGTGGACTATTTTGTCTGCACGGCTTTGCGGAAAAATGCTACTTCTGCTTCCAACTGCATAGGCTGCGGAAAATGTGAAAAGCATTGCCCGCAGGGTATCGCCATCCGGGAAGAGCTGAAAAATGTTTGCAAGGAAATGGAAACACCGGTTTACAGGTTTTTCCGTTCTGTGTTGCGGCTGCTGAAAATTTTTTAGGAGCGCTGCAGGGCCTCTCTCAGAGACAAAAAGCCCCCCAACCGTTTTGGTCGTGGGGCTTCAGGTCTATTTTACGGCAAAAGCCGATCCCGGGAAGCAGGGATAAGAAGGCATTGCAAACAAGCAAAAGCTTTTGGGATATTTAAGCTTTCCAGAGGCCATGCAGATTGCAGTATTCGAAGACTGCTTCAACTTCATCACCTTCGCAGATGGAGAAGCAAACCTTCGGTTCCTGCCCAACTTCCAGAACCTTGCGCTGGTTGCCCATTTTGGTCTGCAGCGAAACCCATTCAATGTGATGCTCAGGCAGCATGGGGTGTGCAACGGAGCCGATTTCAACAATAACCTTATTATCTTCTACTTTGTAGACGGGAACATGCTTCTCCTGAGAAGCATCAGTGGTTCCGGGAATGAGTTCGGTCATTTTCTGGCCGCAGCAGACTACCGGCACGCCGGAGTCTTTTACCTTGGCGATAATGTTACCGCAATTTTCACAGATGAAGAATTTTTGTTCCATGACGATACCTCCTGAATATTTGTTTATTTTTATTAAGGTAGTCTGCGAGTTCGCAAGCTAACCTGCTGAGTTGTGCCGCATCCCCATCTGCACGATGGAAGGGCTCAAATCTACTTAAAGTATAATTATGTTTTTTTTGCTTGTCAATATTCATTGTTGGAAGTTTTAGCCTCTGTTTTGCGCTGAAACGGAAAGGAAGACAGCGGAAATGGTAGAGTTTACAGAGTTTTTCCCAATGTGGGATCTGCTTGCTTCAGAGCAGCAGGCTACGCTTATTAAAGCATCCGTCAGGCGCGTGATAAAAAAGGGCACCGTTATTTACAGGGGTTCCACGGATTGCCTGGGTCTTTTGTTGCTGATTTCCGGTCAGCTGCGAGCTTATATTCTCTCCGATGAGGGAAGGGAAGTCACGCTTTATCGTCTTTTCGAGCGGGATATTTGTTTGTTTTCTGCTTCCTGCATGATGAACAGTATTCAGTTTGAGATCATCATTGAAGCAGAAAAAGATGTTGAATTCTGGCTTATCCCAGCAGAGATTTACAAAGGGATCATGAGCCAGTCCGCAGTCCTCTCCAATTATACAAACGAAATCATGGCTTCCCGTTTCTCCGATGTGATGTGGCTCATGGAGCAGCTGCTGTGGAAGAGCATGGATAAGAGATTGGCGGCTTTCCTCCTGGAGGAGGCAGCCCTGGAAGGCAAGGGACTTTTGCAAATCACCCATGAGCAGATCGCCAGGCACCTGGGAAGTGCCCGGGAAGTGATCACCCGATTGCTCCGTTATTTTCAGGGAGAAGGCCTGGTACGCCTACGCCGGGGCTCTATAGAGATTCTGGATTTCCCAGGTTTGGAATCACTTTCTGCATAAGCGCATATTTTTGATTTTGTGATTTGGAGCCGGGTGGGAACCGGCTCCTTTTGTATAGGCTGTTTGGGGCCTGTTCAGTTATACAATGCCTGCAGCAGGCAGCCGGAAATGTGAGGGATCTGCTGCTTCTTCAGGTATTCCAGCAGCTCCGGGCTCTCTGCGCCTGGCTGGATTACCACGGCTTTAAAAGGCTTTTTGCATTCCTGGAGCAGCTTCAGCCCCCGTTCTGCACGGGTGCAAAGATCAATGACATCAATTTCAAGCGGAACATCGTTAAGAGATTGCAGCTCCTTTCCTACGCAAAATACCTGGTAGGCATGGTCGAGCATGGCATGCTTTATGCGGTAGGCGTATTTTGCTGTATCCAGGGTATCTCCCACGATGACAAAGATTTTTTCTTTCATTAGTTTTGTCAGATCCGTAGAAAAGTCACCTTCTTTTTGTTTTTTCGGTGAAAGCCCTTGCCGCCATCCTTCTGCGGGGTGCTCCGTGGGATTTGCCTTCTGTCTCTCCCGGAGTGGAGTGCCCCGCTCGCTGCTGTTGCGAATTGCTGAAAGACCCATCCGCAGCAGAGCAGATCGGAGCAGCGGACCTTAGAGCATGGCTAGGATCTGTTGCTTGGGTCTGGCTCCCAGTACCTGATTAACTATCTTCCCATCCTTGATGACTATCAGCGTGGGGATGCTCATGATCTGGAAATGCTCGGCCAGCTCCTGCTGCTCATCTACGTTGATTTTTCCGACCTTGATATCTGCACGTTCATTGGCGATCTCTTCCACCAGAGGAACCACTCTGCGGCAGGGGCCACACCAGGGAGCCCAGAAATCCAGCAGAACAGGTTTGTCGGAGTGCAGAACTTCTTCCTGGAAATTATTTTTATTGATATCGATAGCAGCCATTTTTATAGCCTCCTTTTGTTTTTTGTTTCTGTATTTTACGCCTGCTGGGCACTCGCATAAAGCAGGGATCCATTCGTTGAGCCTTTCTGCCGGAGCGGGAAGTGTATTCAGCTTCTGGCCATGCCATCCACGCTCAGCACGACACCGGTGACATATGAGGCCTCTTCGGATGCCAGGAAAACAAAAGCATTGGCGATATCTTCCGGTTTACCCAGGCGTCCCAGGGGGATCTTGGCGATCAGGGGCTCGATAACTTCTTTCGGAACGGCTTTCATCATATCCGTTTCCGTGATCCCCGGGGCTACTGCGTTGACGCGGATCCCTTTGGGCCCCAGCTCCCGCGCGAGGGAAAGGGTGAGCCCATTTACCGCAAATTTGGAAGTGGGGTAAGCGATCCCGCTGGGCTGCCCAGAAATGCTCACCATGGAGGATGTGCTGAGAATGACACCCGTTCCCCGCATGCTCATGCATTCCGCAGCAGCACGGGTCGCATTGAAAACGCCCTTGATGTTCAAATCCATAACCTTATCAAAGGTCTCTTCCGTGTAGTCCATAAAGGCCGTGTTTTCAGAGACTCCGGCATTATTTACGAGAACATCAACGCAGCCGAATTTTTCTCTGGCCTGGCGAAAAGCTTCACGAACGGAATCCAGTCTGCTCAGATCCGGGCTCATTCCCCCGATCTTCGACTGAGGGTATTTCTCTTTCAGCCTTGCAACGGCTTTGTCAGCAGAATCCTGGGTGCTGGCAGTGATAATTACGATGGCGCCCTCTCTCAGGAATGCGTCAGCCGTAGCGTAGCCGATTCCGCGGCTCCCTCCGGTGATCAGGCAAACTTTATCTTTCAGTCTCATTTTCTGAGCCTCCTTTTGCAGCAGCCTGCAGAAATCTGCAGCTGCGTTTTTGTTTGTGTCTGTCTATTGCTTGCTTATATGCATATAGTATCGGTTTTCTTTCCCTGTTTCAGTGATAAAATCACGGTTTTCTATTTTTTGCCTTGCAGATCAGCTGCGTCATACTGCCCATGGGGCAATAAACACACCAGCTGCGTGGTTTGAAGAAGATCATGCTCACTATGCCCAGGATCGTGGAGCTGAGCATGATGCTGTAGAATCCAAAAGCAAACTGGACCACCGCGGGATGTATATATTCTCCGTGATAAGCCCAATTCCAGGGCAGATCAAAAAGCCAGAGCAGGCGCACTGCCTGATGCAGCTCCCGGACACCGGCAAAAACCAGATAGGTGTTGAAAAGCATCAGGAAAAACATAGCCAAGAAAAAGAGGAGGAAACCATAGCGGAAAGCTTTGGATCTCATCCATTTAGGCATATCTTTTCTTCGGGAAAGGCCCAGTCTTCCGCCCAGAATATCCAAAAGCTGGGAGCGGCCGCAGTAGCGGTTGCAGTAAGCTTTGTTGCCTTTTATCAGGGCAAAGAGCAGTGGGATAAAAAAGCAGAGCAGCCCCAGCCAGGCGAAAAGGATGTTGAAGAAGCCAAGACTGAGATAGAGAAGGGAAGGAATCCACAGATAATCATACCAATGCTTTTTCATCAGCTCACCTCTTGTATGCGGATGATGCTTGCCGGGCATTCGCGTGCACATTTTCCACAGCCAATGCATTTATCTGGATCAACCAGCGCCCACATCCCTTTCCATATGCTGATTGCTTCTTTTGGGCATATTTTTTGGCAGCAGCCGCAGCCAACACAGAGCGCCTGCTCCACGATTGCTTTTTTCTGTTTTCTCGTTTTTTCGTGCATAAGCCTTCCTCCCTTGTTTTCTTTTCTTAATTTTACAGGAAATAAAATCAGCTTTCCGTGATAAAATCACGCAGGCCAACGTTCTCCGGCTCCCGGGAGGAGCAGGGATGAGATCCTGTTTCCTCTATTTCTGTTTGTGGCTGCGAATTCTCTCCTGCTTCCCGTTCACTGGGAGAACTGAGAGCTTCCGAAATAGAAAAAGCTTGCCCATTCATTGCGAATGAGCAAGCTTTAGTTTTACAGAGTTTCTGCTGTCTTTCGCCATTTTCCACGGCGGAACACCAGATAGGAAACCAGTGCGCCCATGCTCCAGGAAACCAGAAGAGAGATGAAAAGTGCCTCAGGCCTGCCGTTTGGGAATTCCTGGCAGCGGGTGAGATATGCCAGCCCATAAGCAATGGGA